>NZ_CP079867.1 GCF_025263565.1 Mycobacterium sp. SMC-8 | reverse complement strand
CTTGGCGAGGTTACCGCTGGCTGGATTGGCATCGATGGCCACCACCTTGTCGTCGCGGTAACGCGCCAGCGCCGCCCCGATGCCGACGGTGGTGGTGGTCTTGGACACCCCACCTTTCTGTTGCAGTACCGCGATCGTGTACGTACCCCGGAGATTGACCGTCAGACGTCGCCGCAGATCATTCCATTCACGCTCAGCAGGACTGAGCCCCAAGTTGATCCGCGTCGTCTGATACACCTTGCGCCGCCACCCGCGCTCGGGAACCTGCTTGTATGGGGTGACGAAATCGGCTTCTCGGACCTGAGACTGCATGGCGCCCACTGACTCATGGCGCTGTCCGGGCCCACCGAATGAACCAGGGCGGGCAGCGGGCGGGGGCGGGGACTGCGGAGCCGGCCCGCCCGGATAACCAGCGGGAGGTCCCGACTGCCAGGTCGGCCGTTCGGTCGGCTCTGGACGCGGCGAACCATCGTGCGGCTCGTAGGGCCCCTGAGGCGGCGGGGTGGGCATGTGCCGCGGAGCTGGGTTCGTGTACCCGCGCTGGGACCCGCTGTAGGCGTCTGCATTACCGGCGGCGTGCTGATATCTGGGTCCCGGCGGCTGAGCGTGCCGCGCTGTCGACTGATCACCGGGTTGCCGCGGCGTCGGGTACCCGGCCGGCGGTGGTGCTGTGTGAGGGTCGGGTGGCCGGTGGGTGCTGTCGTATCCGGGGTCAGCTCCCCAGGGCGGCGGGGCCCCCGCCGCCGGGGGCGCAGACTGTGCGGCTGCCGGGTATCCACTGTCGTACTCAGCGCCAGCTATCCACGGTGGGGTGCTCGCCTGCGGGTACGCGGCGTGGCCACCATCGAATCCGCCCGTTGGCGGGAGCGGTGGTGCTGGGTAGGTGTCCGGTGGTCGGTGGGTGCTGGTGTACCCGGGGTCAGCGGTCGGCGGTGGGGTGCTCGTCGCGGGCGCGGGGTACGCGGCTGCTGGGTTTCCACCGTCGAATCCAGCGTCGGGCATGCTCGGTCCCGGAGTGGGCGGCGCGGCCGCTGCCCCGAAAGGATCAGCTTGCGGGACAGCGCTTCCCTCGTTGAGGGGCGGATCGCCGCCGTCGTCACGTGCATCGTCGTTGGGCGGCAGCGGAGTCGCCGGGTCGTCCCCGGTGGCGGGCGTACCCGTCGGCTGTAGATACTGGCTGAAAAAGTCCTGATCGCTCACGGGCTCTCGATTCTCCTGCGCCACTAGTGGCCTACCTCCTGGAACTGCTTCATAACAGTACATGATTAATCACTTTTGGTCACCACGTAAACATATGATTTGACTGATTTATGTGGTGGCGTTTCGGCGGCACGGCCAGGGCTGAGGATGGCGCTCTTAACGCCTCGGCGTAGGAGTAGCTGACCAGTCCGCCAGGCCAACCGTAGACATCACCGACTTGAGCGCTGAGAGGATCGCCGCGTCTGACCCCGGCGCAATCAACGTCCACCAGGAGCCACTCTCGCTACGAACCGGTCCGCTGACGACCCTGCCTGCACTGGTATCGGTAACCGTTGCTGCTGTCTTGCTGACCTGCATTTGATGGTTGCTGCCGTGGGTCACGACGACCATCGACAACTCCATGACCGGGTGATCGGCTGCCAGCGTGACGATGCGATGTTGGTCGGCATCCATGCCGAGGCGGCCCAACGCCACCATCGGACTGTGCTCGCCGCGCAACACCTGCGCCAAGCTGCTCAGCAAGTCCGCGGTCGGGACGGTAACCGCGTTGAAGGACGCCGGCGCCACGACTAGACCGCACAGCGGGAGCACGCGTTGCACCAAGCCCGCGAGCGTCATGCCCGGGCCCAAGCTTTCCACAGTGACGTTCTCCCCGTGCCGCGCGGCAGCGACCGTCACATCACCGCGGCGGGCAATCGCTACCCGTAGATGCTCGCCGCCGCGGTGGACCAGACACGACAGCACCACATCGGGATTGCCCAGTGTTTCCATCCACAACTTCACCTGTGGGTGCACGGCATCGCCATCGAATAGGACGCCCGCCTCGTGGAGCACCGCATAGCCCGGGTGACTTTCCGGCACGCCGCATTCACTCACAAACGGCCGACACACGAGCACTGCGGGCAACGTCTCGACCGCACACAATGCCTGCACCAGCCAGAGCCCCTCGGCGGTGATCTCCAAGCTTGTCGCCGGCTGTGGTCCCGCCGCACGCGGACCCGGACGCCTCACAAATGCTGTCCCACCCATGGTTCTTCTCCCCGTCGTGAACGATCTTCTTGCATACTGCGCTCAAAGCACTCGGCCCGGCCTGCCGACAGAATCGCCAGACCGGGCCGAATACCCGTCACAGAAGGTGGATGGCCACCTACACGTACTGCGCCTTGATCAACCCGTCTTTGGCGACCATTCCGTCCGCGCCGGTCAGCAGGGCGGTCTCAGCCTCGTTGAGCTTGCCGCTCAAGGCATCGACCATGGTGATGGCTCGGGTGTAGTTCTCACGGAAGGCGTCGCCGCCGCCACCCTGGAACGACGCCTCGGTCAGGGCCTTCAACTTGTTCGCCTCGGCGGCGACCTCGGCCGTCAGCGTCTTGCAGGCCGCGATCTGCTGAGCGCAGTCCTGAATCATCGGGACGTTGTATTCGATCAAGCTCATGATGGTGTGCTCCTCTACGTTGGTTCCTGGATGTGGATGCCGGTCAGACGCTCATGGCGTCGATGGCACTGAGGCCGGCAGCGGCGTCCTCATCGCCTTCCTGAAGGCTGGTCTTCGACACGCCCATCTTCTGACCGTGTTCTTCCTGCATGAGCGCCTGCTGGTTGCCCATGGTCTGCAGGTCTTCACCGACCCGCATCAGCGCAGCCTGGCCAGCACCTTTGAAGCCCGGTGCGACGGCTTCGAGTGCCGATCCGAGCTGCTGCACCATCGACTGCAACCGGTCCTGCTTCTCAAAGAGACCCTGCTGGGTGGTCTCCATGAGCTCCATATCGCCGGAAATCGTCATGTCCTGGTAATCCTTTCGTCAACGGCTACAGCCCTTTTCGGGGTGTGTCGCCTGGATGTCTGTCGAGAATGTGTTGTGCCCGCAACTCGCTCAGGGCACCCCCTTGCCCCCGGCGCTGGCAGTCAGCAGACCACCACCTCCGGTAATCACCGGTATCGAGTCGGTGCCGGTGTAGAGGTTCGACGCCGCCGCCATCACAGTGGCGCCGTCGACCTGCTTCTTCTCCGAATCCTGCTGATTGGCGGCCCCTGCCGCGGCGGCCCCGTGGGCCATCGGTCCCATCATTCCGCCGCCACCCATGCTGGCCGGCATCGTTGTCCCAGATCGCACCTGCTCGATGCGCGAGCCCGAGTCAGCGCTGACTGGGGTCGCCGCGCTTACCGAGGACGCCCAGGAGCCGGGACTGCGCAGCGCTGAGGCGGCCGACATGGCCCCACCCATCCCGCCGCCCCCGCCCGCGCCGCCGAGCGAGGCCGCGACCGCACCCCCGGCCTGCGGCGTCTGGGTCACCCAGTCCGCGTCGCCGGCGGAGAAATCGGCTCCCAGATCATCCGGTGACACATTCAACGATGACGCAAGCGAACTGAGCTGGCCGAATGCTTGCTGCGGCAGCTCGGTGATGCTCTTGAGCGGCCCGCCGCCACTGAACGCCGACAACGCCTGCGTCGGCATACTCAGAAGCTGCGGAAACAGCCCAGTCGCGGTCTCCATCATCTGACTGGGATCGGCGGACTGCGCGCCTGGCTGAGAGCCGCCGCCCGCCGCACCGACGGTGCTTGGCGGTGGTGGCGGTATCGGCGGTATCGCCTGCACCCCCGCCAGGGATGCTGCCTCGTAGGCCGACTTGTTGGCCGAGCCCCGCATCCACATCTCGGTGTACTGGCCACGGTTGGCGACGATCAGCGGAGTCAGCATCCCTAGAAAATTCGCCCCGACCAAGGCCATATGCTCGCTCTGATTGCCAACGACCTCACCCGGATTAGGGGTCGCTGCCCGCAGCGTCTCGAAGGCGTCCCCGGTGGCCATGATGCTGGCAGAGGCGTGGTTGAGCATGGTCGCCACCGTCCCCAGCCACACAAGATGCGGGACATGGGCCAACCTGGCGATCTCGCCTGTGGCGGACGGCCAACTGACGGACATCGCGGCTTCCACAGCCGCATGCCCGCCCAACATGCCGATGATGGCACCGGCCAGCGCTTCGAGTTGCGCGGCCGAGGCGAAGAACGAGGCAGCGGACGGTCCAAGCCAAAAGCCCGCCGACGTAGTTTCCGGCGGTTCAGCTTGATAGGCCCCCGGTGGCATAGTCGCGCTCCCCGTCTTCCCTGCCTGGGCCCTACAGGACCGCGTTCATCAATACGGCGTTGGCCGCATCCTCGAGCGAGGTCACCGTGCCCGCCACCGAGTTCGCGACACCGTAGAGCGCTTGCATCGCCGACGCCCCGGCCAGAACCGCCGACACCTCCGCGCTGTACGCGGCGATTTTCGCCGCGTTGGTCGCCGAAATCTCCTCCAGCCCCGGCGGCACGACCGCCGCGGCCGCGGCCGCCTGCGCCGTATGGCCGGCAGCTTGAGCTGACAGTCCTGCGGTGGCCGCCGCGGCGGCGGCAAGACCGACCGGATTGACTACTACTGACGTCATGGACGCCTCCCCTAACTAATCAAGACTCCTGCACGATAACACAGGAATAGTCACTGCGTACACATGAAGTGAACAGTCCCCGTGTCTGTTGACTTGTTTGCCAGCCATACACGCGACTGGCCTGCCTCTTTGATACCACCACGATTTGACGACGTTGTCATGCGCGAATTTCCACCGCTCACCATTCATCGCTATGAGCGATCGGGCTGTAGCCCTCCGGTAGCGGCGGGGTAGCCACCTGGATCACTTGGCGGCCACCCTTGGGATAGACCAACTCGCCGCGCCCGGGCGCCCTCGGGGCGGCGCGGATACCGGCAACAATCGGCCCATCGTCTCGGGCACCATCAAGGATCAGCACACCCGCCCCGGCGGCGCTCATCCCGGAGATGATCTTGTTGCCACCCGTGGTGGACATCCAATTCTTCACCGATGAGGCGACCAGAAGGTGAAGCCCAATCTGTCTCCCCCGCGAAACAGCCTGCTCCAAGGGAGCCACCAGCGACATCGAGCTGTACCCCGGAACGTTGAGCAGCGTGAAGTCGTCAATCACGATGAAGTAGCGCGGGCCATTAAAGCGCCAGCGCGCCTTCTGTTCGGGGCTGGCATCCGCCGGCGGGGTTCGCTCGGCGAACTTGGCTGCGAGCTTCTTGGCTGCTTCGCCGATTTCCTGAGCATCGGAGCTGTAGAACGTCAAGTAGGCCGGGTCGATGAACGCCCCGAGCTCCAGGCCGACGTCGAAGGCGATGATCTTCGCGGCCTCAGGAGTGAAACTGTGCTGGATTGACGTGATGAGGGTCTTGAGCACCGTAGTACGACCCGATTTCGCGCTGCCCACGGCGTAGAAATGTGGGCATTCAGCCAGGTTGACACCCACCGTAGCCAGCGCGTGCTCACCGATCCCGAGTTTCAACGTCCCGCGCGGCACATCATCGAGTTCGACGTAACTCACCTCAGAGGGCAACGTCGGCAACGTCGGGGCAGGGGCTACGCCGAGAGCACTCCAGCGCTGCGCGATGAGCGCGCACGTCTGTTGGACCGCATCTTGGCCGTAATCAGAACCGACCGGGGAGAGGACCGTTGACGACACTGGCACCCCTGCCAGGAAGTGCAACGTCTTGCCGGCGTCCTTGATCAGTCCCCGGCCTGGCTGATCGGGCACCGCCGCGGCCATCTGACGATCACCGGCCTCGCTCTGAGTGGGTTCCTGTACTCGCATCTCGACGCGTGTGCCGCACTTGTCCTTGAGGGTCAGATTCGCTGTCGCCCACTGGTCGTTGGTCACGAGTAAATGAATGCCGTAGTTCAGTGCCGAGCCTGACCCGAGTGCGACGATCCGGCCGTGCAGATCTATGTCCTGCTGTTTGAGCCCGGGGAGATTGTCCACGAGCAGGAACACATCGCCATGACCGTCGTCGGGGACTTCGCCGGGCTTGCCGGCGAACTTCCGCGCACGGAATTCTTCCAGATCGCACCCCGCGATTTCCCAGCTGCGCACCCGGTCCCTGAGAATCCGCTCGACCTCACTGACCACCCGGGCGACCTTCTCCGCGTTGCCCTGGCCTGCGATCCCAGCTACGTGCGGCAACCCTGTTAACGCGTCGAGTCTGCCGCCACCGAAATCGACACCGTAGAACTGCACCCGTTGCGGACTGTGCGAAATCGCCAGGGATGCAACGATCGTCTGCACCGCGGTCGACTTCCCGCTCTGCGGTGCTCCGACCGCCATCACGTTGCCCTGAGCCCTGGACAGGTCCGCCACAACCAAGGCCTGGCTGTGAGCAAACGGGTCATCGGCCCGGCCGTAGGGCACCCGTAAACCGGCGTCCGCGGTGACATCCAGCCAGTCCCGGCCCCAGAACTCCTGAGCCATCTCGTCCAACGGGATCGCTGGAATGTCTTCCAGCGGAGGAAGATACATCCGGTGCATCGGACGGCAGGTACGGCCTGCTTCGGCCAATCGCCCGACCAGAGTCGAGACCACCGTCGGGGAATCGACGTCTGTCTCGGCCAAGGCCTGCGCCTCGGCCTGCTCTTGAGCTGCGCGATCATCCTCGTCATCGACTAGCTCGATGTCGATCGGCAAGGAGTGCACGCCGGCATCGAAGCGGTGCGCGTCGATGAACTGGCCCTCTTGGCGTCGACGCTGCGCCTTGCCCACCACTGGCGCAATGAAGGGCGCTGACACGTAAAACGACCGGAACAACTGATGTTCGTCCTCGTGGACCAAGAAACCGGTACCCACCGGCGCCCCGATCAGGTCGGTATACGCTTTCGGCGAACCGATCGCCTGACGCGACTGCCCGGCGTCCTTGAGCTTCAATCCGATCGAGTAGGTCTGCTGGCTGATCATTCCGGCCATGCGACCGGACTCGACTCGCTGGGATGCGTTCAGAATATGCATCCAGAGCCCGCGACCTTTACGCGCCACCGTGTCAAACGTTCCGGTCAGCGCGGGCCGGATTTTCAGCAGCTCGGAGAACTCGTCCAGCACGATCAACAGAGCGCCCAGCGGCTCCAGTTCCGGACGCGTCGTCGCCCGCGCCCGTTCATAGTTGCGGACATCCTTATACCCGGCGGCCTTCAAGATCGTCTCGCGACGCACCACCTCACCGTTGAGCATGTCCTCCAGGCGATCCAGTCGGGACGAGGATTCTTCGAGATTGGAAATGACACCCTGAACCTGAGGCAAGTCAGCCAGCGCCATCATCGCCGTCTCACCCTTGAAGTCGCCCAAAATCAGCTGCAGCACTTCGGGATTGTGCGTCATGGCCAACGCCAAAATGAACGCCACCAACGTCTCGGATTTCCCCGAGCCGATCTGACCGGTCAACATGCCGTGCGGACCCATGCCGCTTTCATCGGACTCTTTCAAGTCCAACCACACCGGCTTGCCGGAGGTCGGGTTCTTGCCCAACGCCGCCCGCAACCTGTTCTGCACAGTCATCTTCGACCACAACGTGTGCGGATCCCACTGTCGGGCATCCGCGATTTCGAAGAAGTCCAAGAAATCCTGGCCTGCCCGAGCATCAGCGGCCCGCTCAGCCAGCAGACGTGTCGCAGCATCTTCACGCTCAAACCGCGATATCGCCCGAGCAAAAACCTCGAACTCCACCTGCGACATCACGTCCGGCTTTGCGGCGAATTTGAGACCCTTGGCGTACCGGCTAGACACCTCGGTCATCACAGCACCTCCTCGGCGCGCAGCAAGCTGGCCTGGTCATCAAGGACGAATGCTGTTGCCGATGTCGCCAATGCTGAGAACGTATCTCCGGTGGCCTCCAACACACACAAACCGGCGAACCCCATCGCGTCTACCGGCTCACCGAGGTCACCGCTCTTGAGCACCCCGAGCAGTGGAGCGCAGTTCGCCCCCGGCAAGTCCACCACTACCACCATGTGATCGTCGGGAGGTGGCATCCCCTCCATGCGGGCTGACCACGGACCCTTTGATTGCAGCGCAGTTCCATGCCGATCCATAAACTCCCCCACATCGGAATAGATCATCCGCACCGGCCCGGAGGCATCAACGAGAACCGGATCACCCACGTGGGGAAGCCATTTAGCGCCCTGCCACGCCGCCTCGTCATCGCTGATGATCGCCAACCGCACCACATCCGGACCATGGAACGCGCACAGCTGGCAGACCATCGCGCGAAGCAATCCCTGAACGATCGGGCGCTGATCATCCTCGGCGGTAAAGAACGACCACCCCATCTGGTCAAACAAATGCAGCGGCCGAGCGACGTCGTGGACCACATTCTGTGTCAACAAGAAATCGCGGGCGGCAATTGCCGTGGCCGTCTCCCGAAACTCTGGCGGCGGAACCTTCTGGGGAGGAAGTATTTTCGTCCTCAGCCGTGTTACGCCGACGCCGATACGCACGTGCCCGAAGTTCCGGTCATTCGGGGAGCGCTCCCACATTCGGGCTGTGCCGACCAGAGTTAACAGCGCACCCTCAGAGGGGTTGGGATGGTGGTAGGCGATCTCGCGGGCCTGCGCCCGGGCGCCCTCATGGACATCTTCACGCAACTCATCGAGAGTGCGCGCATAATCTACCCGGCTGGCCGCCAATGCCGCCGGCCGTGCTTTCTCATTCTGCCCGCCCCCGCGGTTGCGCATCATCATGAACACCGACATCAGCATGATCGGCAGAATGAACAGGCCGCCCATACCCATCGTGCGCGCTCCGCTACGGATCATGATGACCAACAACGTCACCACGGCGATGACGAACACCAAGATCCACACCCACATGGGCGGCCGAGACTGCGGCGGACGCACCAATTCAGCCAGCTCGGGCAATGTCAGGCTGCGCTCACCAAGCTCCGGCGAGCGCACCTTCTCCTTATCGAATCCCTGCTTGGTCATTACGGTCAGTTCCCCTCGCTCTGCAACCGCTGGCCCGGAATGTTGATCACCGTGTCCCGCTCCACACGCGCCGCCTGCTCCGACAACAGTGGGCCCGCCGGCAGCCATCGGATCACCGTCCACGGAGCCCGCGTCGGCGTCGTGTCCTTCAACCCCAAGGCCTGCTGTGTGGAATTGCCCTGCCCCGCGACATCAATCCCGAACCGAACCCCGGTATCGCCTATCCACCACAACGACTCACGACGCGGCGAGTCTGGCTCCACACCCGTGACCTGAACAAAATTCGCGCTACCGGAGCCCAGATAGACCGCATCGGCAGCATCGTTGGCCTGTCCAGAGACCATCCGCATCACCTTGGGCTCCTCACTGACCGGGATAGGTAGCCGACGCCCCGAGACCGTCCTTACGCTGGCCTGCGCCTCATTGGCGTCCTTGCTCCACACCACGCACGTGACGGGCTCCACCGCCTTGTCCAACAATGTCAGGGGACCCCGGGGATACTTCGAGACATCGAAGCCCACCGCCTGCGGCGCGTCAGCAACTATGTGCGGTGCCGCTTCAAGCACCCGGCCCTGACCAGATGGGTCGGCGTTGCTCAACATCAACGCCACCGTTTCGGGAATCAACTGCATGCCGGCAGGCAAGGCCACAAAGAACTGCTGCTGCCCATCAGCGGATACCGAGCGCACCACCGACCCCGACACGACTGGCAGCTGCGTCGTGGCGTACCCGACAGGCCCGCCAGGATTGGGCACCGCCGGAACCCGCAAAGGCGCAGTAGGAATCAAAGCCTCAAACAGGGCCTTCGACATCGGCGCGGGCCGCACACCACCGGCCTGAATACCCAGTGCCAACATGACCGGACGATCTGCGAGGTCGATCGACGATCGGTGGCCATCGGTCACCAGATACACCGAGCCGCCATAGTTCATCAGCACCGCCTGCGGTGAATGCATCTCGTGCGACCAATCACCCAACTCCAAGTCGCCGGCGAGCACCGTGACCGAGGGCTTACTCTGCGGTCCACCGGAGCCGAGCCTGTCGCACAAACCCCACCCGGTGGTCTGCGGGGTGCGCGGAGCCAAGTCATTAGGGGCGCCGATGATCCCGACCATCGGACCCATCGGACGGTCCTCGATCTGAGCCATCGGTACTAGCTTGGGAGACGCATCCTGGCCCAGGATCAGACGGGCCGACGCCAAGTTCAGGACTGGGTGCATCGTTCCGCCGATATCGACATACAGTGCCCCACTGGCGCGATCGGCCACCAGCTTGGACTCCCCGATCTGGCCGGCGGGCCGCAGCCACGCCAACACAAAACACACCCCGAGCGCCAGCGCAGCAATCACCACACCTACCAGGGTCGACGCCCCGTAGTTCTTCGACGGATCGTGCACCAGGCGCACCGAATGTCGAGCCACCGCGACCGCCATCCGATGCCACAGAAACCGCCACGCGGCGACCTGCTCCAACGAGGCATACGTCAGCCCGGTGCCACGCCGCCGCGGCGGCCGCTGCTTCTCAGATTCGTTCGATCCCGCCACTTCTACCTTCCCCCGCCGATCGAGACCGCGTGTACGTGATCCATGTGGTTCTGCGTGGAGCCACCGCGATCACCCATCATCGATGCGCTTCCATCAGGCTGAATCATCTGCTGTCGCCAGATCATGTGGTCCAACCCCAGCTCGGTGCGATTACGGACCAGGAAGTTGACGACCTCATTGCCGAGCTGGCGCCCTTCGGGGGTATCCCAGTTAGGGATCATGATGTCCAGGGCCAACCCGTCGGGATGCCAGTGCAGCGAATCCGAGCGAACCCCACCAATTTCCTTGATCTCAGGGAACGCAGCACTGATAGCCCGGTTCATCAGCTTGGTGTACTTCTGCAGCCCACGCTCATTGGCACGGCCGGGACCGCTCGTATCCAGCCCGCGATCGGCACCGCCACTAGGCTTGGTCGACGCTGCTTTGGTGATGGTCTGTCCGGCCGGGGAGGCCAGTCCGCTCAAGGCGCTCAACGGCTGCCCCAGCGCAGAAAGACCGCCCATACCCGGCATCCCGCCACCCATACCTGGCATGCCGCCGGGCATCCCGCCACCCATCCCGGGCATGGCGCCGCCGAACCCGGCCAACGGTGACGGGCCGCGCGGCGCACCGCCAATATCGTTGTACCCCGCGACATTCGCCGCCGACGAGGCCGCATGAGTACCCGCATCAGCGGTCCCCGCATCGGCAGTCCCGCGGGTCTCTTCCAGCCGCTGCATGATGGCGGTGATCAACGCCCGCTTACCTTCTGGAGTGTTGGTGGCCAGCCCCATCGACTGCACGTCAGCAACAGCCTGATCGATGATCGCGGTCATCTCCCCCTGATGCAGCCCTGACGATCCCGCTGCCGATTCCAGCTCGGAGTGCGCCGTGTTGTCCTGATCGGCAAGGGCGGCAACCTTATTGCTGATCTGCCACCCACTGTTCTCCTGACCCTCAGCAGCACCCCCGCTGCCGGGAGCTTGGGCCGGCGGTGCCGGTGGCGGGGTGGCCGGCAACGGCAGCAGCGCCGAGCCGCCCGAGGTGCCGAATCCGTCGCGCACACCACCCATCACCCCCCCAGCCGACCGCACAAACGTCTCCACAGACATCAGTAACCACCTCCAGCAGAACCCGGATTGAACTGAGCTACCTTTGTCAGGTCGCTGCCGTCACGGGAGACGTTGTATCGACCCATCACGTAGTTCATGGCGGCGCTGATGTTGGCCACCGGGTCGTAAATGTTGGTCGAGGTGCCGGGCTGGTGGTTTTCGGCGAACGTGGTCGGAATCGTCTGCAAGCCGCCCCGCGACGAGTTTCCAAAATAGCCGTCAGCCGCGGCGGCACCGTGCGCGTTGGAATCTGTGAGATTGATGGCCAGCGGATTGAAGCTTGATTCACGCGCAGCCGCGGTCATGAGGCCCCGACTCCAGTTCTCTCGCGCCTGGGGGTCAGTGATGCCCATGACGTCGAGCGCCTCGGCCACATAACGTTTGTAGGCCTCCCGGCCGACCGGGAACTTCTCGCGGTCAAACCGAACATCCTTGACAGAAATACGCCCGGCTGACGACACATTTCGCCCAGACCCACTCCCCGACCCGCGGTCCGATGCAGCCGCTTTGGTGATGGTCTGTCCGGCCGGGGAGGCCAGTCCGCTCAAGGCGCTCAACGGCTGCCCCAGCGCAGAAAGACCGCCCATACCCGGCATCCCGCCACCCATACCTGGCATGCCGCCGGGCATCCCGCCACCCATCCCGGGCATGGCGCCGCCGAACCCGGCCAACGGTGACGGGCCGCGCGGCACACCGCCAATATCGTTGTACCCCGCGACATTCGCCGCCGACGAGGCCGCATGAGTACCCGCATCAGCGGTCCCCGCATCGGCAGTCCCGCGGGTCTCTTCCAGCCGCTGCATGATGGCGGTGATCAACGCCCGCTTACCTTCTGGAGTGTTGGTGGCCAGCCCCATCGACTGCACGTCAGCAACAGCCTGATCGATGATCGCGGTCATCTCCCCCTGGTGCTCGTCGGAGCACCCCAGGGTGGACTGTAAGTCGGAGTGTGCGGTGTTGTCCTGATCGGCAAGGGCGGCAACCCTATTGCTGATCTGCCACCCACTGTTCTCCTGACCCTCAGCAGCACCCCCGCTGCCGGGAGCTTGGGCCGGCGGTGCCGGTGGCGGGGTGGCCGGCAACGGCAGCAGCGCCGAGCCGCCCGAGGTGCCGAATCCGTCGCGCACACCACCCATCACCCCCCCAGCCGACCGCACAAACGTCTCCACAGACATGCTCTACACCGCTGCCGAGGTCTTACCTGTCGCGGTGGGGTCGAACCAGCCCAGGAAGTCTGGCCCTGAACTGACGCTCTCCAACGGCTGTTCCTGACCTGAGACCAGCACCTTGCCGTTACCCAAGGCCATCACCTGGTGGTCCTTCCACATACCGACATCACCGGCCTGCAACTTCGTCGGCGGAATCGGCTCAGTCACCGGAGTTCCGGCAGGCGGCAACGTAACTCCCGCCTTCTGATACGACTCAGACACCGACGAACCCGCCAACGCCGCCCGCACCGCCTCAGCACCCACAGGCGACCGCGCCTCGGTCACCTCACCACTAGGCAACGTGATCTCCGTGGACTTCGGAGGCTCCACGACCGGCGGAACAACGCCAGGCTCGCCGCCACCAGGCGCACCGTTGGCACCCGCCGGTTGCGTGCCCGCATCGTCCTTGCCGTCAGTGCCCTCGCCGGCACCGCCCTCATCCGTATTCCCGGTGTCCTTGAACTCAGAACCCTCGGAATCCTTATCGTCCGGCTCATCGGCCGGCTCGTCGTTGAAACCCAGGCCTGCCCGCTCTGGATCGGCGAGCCCCGCCAACGACGATGCCAACGGATCAACGAACCCCGCACCTGGTAGCCCGCCACCACCACCGAACGGAGAACCCCCGCCTCCGAAGCCGGGGATGCCACCACCGAGCCCAGGAATGCCACCCATACCCATGCCGGGCATCCCACCCATACCCAGACCGGGCTGCCCAGCAGCCGCCACAGGCTCACCAGCCGACTTGTCCTCGGCGCCGCCGCCACCAGCCTCTCCGCCACCGGCCCCGCCGTCAGCGCTGCCGCCACCCTGACCTCCCACACCTTCATAGGCCTTGGTGTTGTTGTCGGTGTCCTTGGCCTTGTCCTCAGCCTCAGCTGCGGCCTTCTCGATGACCCCACGCGCTTCTTCCAACCGCGTCTTGCTGTAGTCCATCAAGGCCTGCTGCCCCTCCGGGGTGTACAGAGCGCCGCTGGCTTTCAGCTCGGTAATCTTCGCCTGCACATCGGTATTGATCTTCTCCAGCTCCGCACGACCGGCCTCCCCGGCCGCGGCGATCTCATCGGCGCTGATACCAGCTGAGTCCAAATCGTGAAGAGCCTCCAGCATCATTCCGATCTTGCGAGCATTCTCCTTCGCAGCCTCAGCCGCGGGCCCACCGTCACCCCCCTCAGGAGCGCCTGGAGGAGGCGGTGGCGGCGGCGTCGCCGACGGTGGGGTCGGCGCACCGGGCGGACCGGGTGTCGTTGTGGTCGTCGTAGGCGGACCATCCGGCGCTGGAGGCGGACTCGGAACCGGACCAGGAGGAGCCGGCGCAGGCTCCAACGGAAACGGAACGCCTCCAGTACCGGTGTTCAACGGAACAGCACCCGACCCCGCGAACGCCTTCAACGCATCCCCCACGACCTGGTTAATCGCCAAACCGAACACGTCCCACGACATAATGCATCGCTCCTTACGCGATTAGAAGTTCAATGCACGCTCGGCAGCGGCAACCGCTTCCAGCGTCGGTAACGTCCCATCAGAAACCCCGTGGTTGGCCAACCATCGATCATGAGCCACCGCCGCTACCGCCCGGCACCGCTTGTTCAGCGTGACCGAATCCCACTGGCGAGCTTCATTGCTCAACGTCACATAGCGCACAAACCCCATCGCGTTCACGCGTACGACCACCGACCGTCGAGACGACATGGCGGTCGCCGCCACCTGCGACATCAGCTCATCGGTCTGCGAATCCTGACTCAGATGCCTGGTCATCGGTCCCCTTCCAGCCAACGCCGCTACGCCACTCACGCACTGATAGACATATTACACATATTGACTAATCACGTGAACAATCAGTGATCAAAACTGTGTGACAGCGTGCGCCAGGGTAAGCCTTGACCACCCCACGCCCAACCCCCTCATGCGCCCCCGACAGTGAGGCCGGCAACAACGGCCACTTCGGGCGGACCCGAGAATCTGGCACGTCACGAATCAAGGCCCACACGACAGCTACATTGAGTTCAACGTTGAGGTAACGACGGGCTTGAACCCCGCTGCTACCGCGCAGTACACGATGTCGGCCAACGCCGGCGACGCCGGTTGTCGCCAGAAACGAATGAGCTCCGCGATCAGCGCTGTCCGGTAGAACGCCATATACAGAAGACGCTGCCGTAGCGAATCTGCCGAAGAATCGAGATCCAGCGGACCGTTCATATGCGGACTGGTGGCATTGCTGTCGTGACGCTGAGCGACCTCGGCATCGTAAGAATCCCAGTCCACGGCCGCGCCCTGGCTGAGTTGATTCAAGAACGCCAGGTCGGCCGCCTCGGCAACATGAATCGGTCCATCCGCGCCACGCACCGGACCATCCGGACCGACCGCACCCGCCGTGGCCACCGCCGACTCCACCACACTCCGGGTGATCACCGCAGCCACCGAGATCGACGCCGGACCCGTACCGACCGACGCAATCTGTTGCGCCAGCGCCGGATCAATCGTCGCCAACCGATGCTGATGGGCACCATCAGGCACGGGCGCAGACCCCGGCGAATGCAGAATCGACCGCATCGTCACCGTCTCGAAATCCGACCATCCCGACGGGCGTGGGCCCTCAGCAGTGGTCACCAACGCGCTGCGCACAACCCCAGATACTCTGTCGGACAATGCATCCGCATGCGCGGTGAGCAAATCGGCCGGCCGACGCCAACCCAAAAAGCCCGACGCCCAGCTCCACGGCAACGCCGGATCAATAGTCGCCAGCCGTGCCGTGGTCGGAACAAACACCGAAGCAGGAACATAAACCCCGCCACCAGCGCTAGAGCCAATGACAAGCTGCGGACCTAGATGCGTACGAATCACGGCCACAGCCCAATTCACAAATCCGGCATCGATCGTGTTCCACGCGGCATCCGTACCTCGAACCAACCCGTCGATTACCTGACGCGCCAACAGCAAGTCCGCACTCACCTCAGGCTCAGGCATGCTGGCCGCTGTCGCCGCACCCGACGTGCCGGCCATCACCGGAGCAGCGCCGCCCTGCTGACCTGATGGGGCAGCAGGCGCTGGCGCGGCCGCCGCCGACGCGGGAGCTGTTGGTCCCGCAGTGGCCGGGCCAGCCGCCGACCCACCACCGGGGGGAACGAACGGAGCCAACGGTCCACCACCAGAACCAGCCGCGGGAGGATGCGCCATCATCGGCATACCGCCGCCACCACCGACCATCGGCCCCGCAGCAGGGCCTGGAGAACTGCCACCGGCAGCCGCCACCGACGGTTGCCCCGGACTCGGTGCAGGAGCCGCCACCGCAGGCGCTGCACCCGGATGCTGGGCCATGAACCTCTCCAACGGAGGCGGTGACACCGCACCCGAGGAACCAATACCCGACGCCAACCCGGAGTTGAAGCTCGACGCCGCACTCGTCAACGATCCACTACTACCCAGCGAATCCGCCGCCGACGCAGGCGAAGTAAATGCATCCGACAGCGACTTGCCCCCGCTGCCCAACGGATTGCTAAGCCCGGCGGGCATCTGCGGTGGACGCAAACCGCCCATCGCCGAACCCGCCGACGGCATACCCCCGCCGGCTGAACCGCCCCCCATCGGCAAGCCCGTCGCGGGTATCCCCCCAACGGGTGCAAATCCCTGATCGGTTCCGATCGTGCCTGGTATATCCCCTTCTGGGCGAAGGGCATCCTTGGCGGGCGAATCGCCGGTCGCAAGGCCGTCGACGGCCTCAACCGGACGCTCGGCGTCTAAAGCGTCGATGTCGTCGCCAGTAGTGTCTTTGTCGCCGCTGGTGGATGCTGTCTCTTCCCCCGGTTTCTCTCCGATCGGACGCTCCTCATCCTTCCCTTCGGTATTGCTGACAGGCTGGGTCGTGTTGCCTGTACCCGGTGTTTCGCCGACTGGCGCTTCGGGGATAGGGAATACAGCTGGGGTGGCGGCGATGTCTTCGAGTGCGGTGCTGTAGAGGCTGGCGGCTTCGGCTTTGAACGGGGCCATGGCCGACACGGCAGCGGATGTGCCACCGCTGGATTGGGCGGTGTCCCATGCCTCAGCGGCCGCGTCGGCGACGCGGCTGAGGTCAGTTTTCAACCCGGAAACGATCGCACGAAATGAATCAGCCGCTGTCGCAGTCGATTTGAAATGCTTGGCGCCTCCATCGGCGTGATTGACCATTTTGCGCATCAACCCGACTCGGGCTTCGCCTCCTTGACCAACTAGCAGGCTCGAACCCTTAGTCATTTCAGTTTGCACCGTATCGGCGTAGCCGGATACCGATGTCGCCATGGCCCTTTCGTCATCGGCAAGCGATTGCAAATCTGTCTCGCTGATGGACGGCCAGTACGGCAGCACGGTCAGTGAGGACGCACGTCCTGACGGTCGCTGTACATCCCCTGCATTACCGATTACCGCCGCCATGTAGATACCCCCGGTCTACTCTTCGTCCAGCCCGCACACAGCCCACACCTCAGCCGACGCCGCTTTATGCGCCTCCACTGTGTATGGGGGCGGTTCTGCTAGCCCTCGCGCTCGGACCTTTCCATGCGCGGCGATCCGCGCTTCGTACACGGAGGTCATATCAGTGACCGCAGCTCGTACCGGTGGACTAGCGTAGGGGTTTTCTGCCAGGGCGTTCTGCAATGCAGCAACCGCAGGAAGCAGATCCGAACCGGTTGTGTCCGGGGTAGGAATCGCCGTGTTGATGATGGCGTAGCTGGTGCACAGGGATACGTCTTGAGCGTGTATCTCAGCGGGCGATGGCGCCCCACCGCCGGCCACGCCGGTGGTGGGGCTCAGGGTCGCTCCCGGTCCTTCGCTGTTCCCGGAGTCACTTGCACCGCCGCCACCGAAGGCAGCGCCCAGAGTCACGCCAGCAATCAGCGCGACCACTGCTGTGCCGCCTACCACGGCCGGCATCACCCACCGTCGTCGTGCAGGCGAGGGGGGCTGTCCGGGTGCACCAGGAGGAGGTGCTGCTGGCAGCGCACCGTAGTGGCCGGGCGCCGGAGGATGCGGGGCAGCGCTGTACTGCTGAGTGTTGCCCACGTCGTGCATCACTGGGTGGTTCATGGTGTTGCGCCTCCCTGCGGCGATCCCGATAACGGTTGTCTACAGCCTACCAACGATAGGGTCTACCCGGCTATCATCTTTTCGACTCGGTTGCGGCCGTCGCGTTGGTCTACACGCTGATCGTCGTCGGCGCGACAGCCGTTATCTCTGCCGCGTTCTCGGCATCCTGCGCTTGCAGCTGCGCTGCGCTGCCGACATCGCCGGAGGCAACCGTACTTGCCGCCCGGCTCATATCAGCCAGAAATGACGCACGCTGAGCAGGCCACGTGCTGGTAATCGCATTGATCGCCAGCGAAACCCCATCGGGTTGTGCCGCCCCGCTGGCCAGACACCCGACACCTTCTGCCGCCCCGGCTGCCCCACGGGCAGCGACTGTCGCCGCCTCCGCGCCGGTCGTCGCCCCAGAGGCAGGCAGAGCAATCGGATCGACCTTGATGAGATCTCCCGAGCCACCCGACGGTGCTACTGCTGGCATATTCGTTACCCCCTCTGTCCCTGCATGGCCGCTGAAAGCTGGTCAGCGACAGGATGTTTGCGAAGCTCCTCCGGGATCAGCTCGGCGCAGCGCTGAAACAGGCGGTCGGAGATGGCATCGATTCCCTTGCGGGCGCGTTCTGCGTTGTCGCCTAAGGCCGCGTTGATCTGATCGTTGAGTTCATCCACGGTGAGTTCACGTTGAAGACCTTCACGCACGTCGAGGTCAATCAACCGGCCGCGGGAATCGTGCACCACGATCACGTCGTCGTCATCGTCCCCACTGGACAGAAATTCTTCGGCTTCCTCAATCCAGTCATAGATCAGTCCCAACATCGCATCGTTGGCTTGTAGCGCCGCCGCTGCCGCTGGGTTAGTGGTCGTCGTGGGTGTCGTCACCGGTACTTCCCTCCTGAGTCGCAGCCGCCCTCCGGCGGCTTGGACGCTTCCTCAACTGCTCCAACTCACCGAACACTGCCTCGGTATTGGCCGCGTGCCGATGTACCACCCGCCGATCCGGATGGAGGTCCTTATCTCGCTCGCCGGTCTGGCCACCGCCCAAGCCGCCCATCATCGGCGGCATCATCCCGCCCATCGGCATACGTGCACCCGCCCCGCCCGCAGAGCCCGCGCTCGCAGCCGGTGGGACTGGTGGTATCACACCAATACCAGGAGTCGCCGCAGCAGGCGATGACACCGACGGCGCAGCAGGCAGGCCACCGCCGCCACCCCCACCGCCGCCACCGGAGCTCGCCGGAGTGGTGCCGAAGGAATCTTCGAAATCGAAATCGTCGTCCTCAGCGCCAAGTTCGGGCGGGCTCATCGAGGGCGCTCCACCCAGGCCCGGGATCGAGGACAGTCCCGACAGCGCTGACATCGGAAGCCCGCCGCCACCGCTGCCAGGCATCAAACCCGATGCCGCTCCAGCGGACTGGCCGACCGTGCCCAGGATCGTGCCCATTACCTCGCCGGCGGTATTCGCGGCAGGATCGACTGCGGCGGTCAACGGATCGGCTGGGGGCTTCGCTTCGGCCGGGGGTGGACCCGGCTCGTCGGTGCCGGTGCTGGAGTCCAGGGGCGGCTGCTCTGCGGAGTCAGCGGCCAGCTCTGCGTCCTCCTCGGTGTCGGCCCCGTCTCCCTCGCTGTCTTTGTCTGCAACCTCCCGCTTTTGTCCAGCTGTGGTCTCAGCAGGTTTGTCGGACTGGTCACCGGTCGACGGTCCGCCACCGACGATGGGTGGTGGTGCCGGGGGTGGGGCGGGTGCTGTCGTGCTGTCGATGTTGGCTGCGGCCGCATACTGCGTCTGAGCCGCCAGCGCTTGGGCTTTCGCCTCTTGGAGTTTTGTCGTCGCGGTCATCAACGGTTCGGTCACAGTCCCACCGCTGGAGGCATACGTCTGCTGCGCCTTGCGGTACTGCGCGGTGAGCGCTGTGAACGTTTCCGGAGTCGGTGTCTCGTTTCGAGCCGTCTCCACCGTGGTGCTCGCCGCCTCAGCTGATGCTGCGAGTTGTCGGGCGTAGTCCGCCGCGCTGTTGAGCCACTGCGCGTGGCGCCGAATGTTGTCTCCGGCGGGCTGATCACCGTCATCCCACGCGGAGTCGACGCCTGCGCCGGCCCGCTCGGTGTCCCCGGCAACGGCGGCGAGCTTCTGTGCTGTCGTGCGCAGCTGCTGCGCCAACGTCCGCAGCGGCTCAGCGCCGGCCCCGCCATGGATTGTGCGGGCCCAGACTTCGCCAGTGCTCGGTTCAGGCACCGCTGGCACCGGTGGTGCCACGGGCAACGACGGTGCCTCTACGTTCCCGCGGGGCAGGGGTGGCGCTGCGCTCGGAGCAGAGGTCGTGCCGCCGCTGGCGATGTGCGCGGCGGCTTCCTGATCGCCCTGCTCCAGCGCCGCGCCGGTGAGGTCGACTGCGAGACCGCCATTGGCGCGCTGTAAGGCTGCCTGACTGATCAGCATGTCCAGCCCGCTCGACCATGCGGTGAACGATGCCGCCACCGCCGTCGAGACGGTATCGGAGGCAGCCGGTTGGCATTGCGAACACTGTGCGCCCGGCGCGTGATCGGCCAGCGCTCGACCATGCGAGGTCAGCGCACCAGGATCAACAGCCACCTTCGCCACTATCGCTCCCCCGCTCCGCTATCCGCGCGCACCGCCGCCACCCCTAACTTCGTGGAGCTAGCCGTTGCCGGTGATCGCCGAGATCTGTCGAGCCACATCGTCATCGTGCTGTTCGAAGCCCACCCTATGGTTGCGCAGTTTGGCCGCGTGTGCGCGCGCTTCGGCGGCCACCCGCTGGTATGCCTGCTGACGGGCCAGATTCTCGCCGGCCTTGGCCTGCACAAAAGGTTCGTAGATCGCCCCGAGTTGTTCGCGCAGCGCCTCGGGCTGCACAGGTGGCTGGCCGCTGGCCTCCACCGCGTCTGCGTACTCCTCCCACTGCGCTGCGAGTTGTGCTTGTGCGTCGGTGTCGAGGGCGATTGATTCGCCGCCGCTGCTGGCCATCTGGGCACCTTCCTGTCACACATGAATGTATAGAACTGTTCACGTACTGACTCATTGTGTACGGTACGTCTGAGTAAGCGCAACCCTTTCCGCGTGTCGCTAACAGTTAGCACCGCTCCGGTCTGAAAGAGTCTGAGGTTATGGCGATTCGCAGCACACACAAGGGCGACCGAGCGCAACTCGGACCCCGCGTCGATCGGGTTGTCTACGACAAGGTGGCCGCCAACAGCGGCCAGTACGGTGTCGACGGCATACCCATGTCCCAATGGGTTGCCGACCTGCTGGCCGCCATCGTCGGCCACCCCGAACTTATGCGCGAACTCGACGGCGAAGACGTCGCCCAGATCTTGGGTCGCGCCCTGGAGAATCCAGATCTCCGGCGCATCCATGGCCGACGACGCGAGGAGGGCTTGCCGCTGGCGATGTAACCACACCAGCCCTGACAGGGGTCGTGCCTGACAACTAGGGGCTGTCCACACGAACATCTAAATACTGGATCGCGGTAAACCACCGGAAATGACAAAAGCCCCCGAAGGGGCTCTGTCCCGGTTTCAACCGAAGTTAGCCGCTTCGGTTCGGATACCGATATCCATATCCCCCTGGAAGGGACTAGTCTTGCCGGACTCGTCTCACGATAGCGCATATCCAGACCTTGTGCCAGACCCGGCCGAGGCTGCGTTGGCAAATCGTGATCTTCGTGAACTCAGCGCCACCGGCCAGCTACTCAACCGCCCTGCGGCCGGTGATGAGCAGCCAGTATGAGCGCTGCGCTACACACCCCTGCCGCAGAGGCACATCCCGCCGATGTATGGGCTGGTCTGGCACCTTTAGCTGCGGCTCCGGGCCGCCACCAGATGCGGCTATGGACCCCCGAAACCGGCAAGTTCTCCCAGACCGCGAAACTCACCGCGAAATGGCCCACCCAGCCAGCGGCCGTCTACCTCTACTCAGCAAACGCAACGACGGTCCTTTTAGCGCTGGATTTCGACACCAGCCGAGGCGACGCCGCAGGCGTTGAACGCGACCTGCGCACCGCCGAAACCTGGCTCACCAGCTGCGGCGCCCGCGTCATCACCGACTACACCGACGACGGCGGCCGCCACCTGCTCTGCCCCCTCGCAATCGGCACCACCGCCTCACTCCCCGAGATCACCGCCCTGATGCGCGTACTCGCCGGCCACCTCCCCACCCTCGACATCGCCCCCGCCCTCAACCCCGCCCAAGGCTGCATCAGCCTGCCCGGCACCCTCACCAAACGCGGCGGTTACCGCCATCTCGACGGCACCCTCACCCACGCCCGCGCAGCCTTCATCGAGCGCTCCGCACCAGACATGCTCCCCCGGCTCTACCAGCTCCTCGGCATGCTCAAACCGGCTGCCACCACCGACCCGTCACCACCCGACGAACCACACGACCACCTGCCCGGCTACACCACAGGCGAAGGTGAACACCGCCGCCTGACCCCCGCCTACACCCGCACCGACCCCCTCCCCGACAGCATCGCCGCCTTCGCCACCCACGCCGATACCGCCCCTACCGACCGACCCCACTGGAAAAGCCCGAGCGAAGCGCGGTTCGCCACCGTCGTGGCCGCACTCGACCGCGGCTACACCCCGGCAACCCTGCGCGAACTCGTCGCCCCCGACGGCCCCTGGCATGACGGCCTCGGAACCGCGTACAAGCGATACGGACACGGCGCCGACCGAGCCCTCCTACGCGACATCGACCGCGCCTTCGACTGGCTCATCGCAAACCCCCTCAAATACCGACGCCCGCAGCACAAGCAGAAGTACACACAGGGGGGCAGTTCACCAACAGCTACCCACAAAAGCGGGTTTACCGGCCCGCCCGATCTACGTCACTGGCTGGCCAACGCCTTCCGATGGGCTGACCTCGAATATGCCGGTCAGCGCTATCGATGGACAGTGCACGCAGTCCTGCAAACTCTCGCCGTGCACGCCCTCAAAGCCGGAGACAAGAGCACAGGAACCTGGGTCGTCGGAGTCGGCGGCCGCAGCTTATCCCTGGGCGCTGGTCTACTGAGCCCAGACGCCGTGTGGCGCGTCCTGAGAGACCTCCGGGACCGACAAGGATCACCAGTCGTCCTCGTGCGCAGCCACATGGGCCTAGAAGCCGACTACTACGCCCTGACCAGCCAGAACAACCTCATCACCGACCTCAAGCACCACACCGAGCGCATCCGCATCGAAGCAGTCCACGACATATGGCACATCCTCGGCCACCACTTACGCCGAATCTACGAACTCATCGCACACCACGGACTCACCTATCGCGACGACATTTATGCCGCCGCGGCAGTATCCCGAAGCACCGGGGACGAAGTGGTGCGCCAACTACAGATCCACGGCCTCATTGCAGCGACAGCTCCCAAAATGCTCGGTCCCGGGCCAGTCACCCCCACCGTCCTGGCCGAGGCACATCAACTCCCCCACCTACGCGAACAACGCCAACAGACCTACCGCCAACAACGTGCTCAATGGCAACAATGGCTCGATATCCGGGAACGGCTAAAAAACGCAGACACCACTTTCGACCCGGCGAAGGCACGGGCCGGCGACGCCGCCCTGTCAACGCCGCCCTATAACGCCTTCGCCGTTACCCAGGACTACTTAGACTCCGTTTTGCGCACCGGACCGCCCGAGGACATAGAACGGCTCGAAGACCACGCGATCGGCCTAGTCGAGACGATCATGGGGGCAACGCTGCTCAGCCGCCGTGCAGCACCGGCCAAACCGTCACAGTGACGATACGACACCATGGGGCGTTGCGGTGCCAAGCACCAAGCTTGGTCCGCGGCAGTTCTTGTCCGTTCTCATTGAAACTGGGGCATTCTCACCCAATTTGGGGCACGTGTAGTGGTCAGGTGACGAGGGCTGTCACGAGAGACGCTGTGTCACGGAGCGCATTCGCGCCGATGTTGCCGATCGGCTCGTCCAGCGCTGCTGCGGGAAGCCACTGAACAAGTTCGGGCAGCGCCACGCCTTCGGGTTGTCCGACTCGAACGACGAACGCCATTGCGGCGTCGGGAATTTTGCCCGGAATAAAGGGGCAGGCGATGACTCGTCCGGTATCGGCCGCCAGGTGAATCGAGTTGGATAGCACGACAACATAGACCTCATGGCTGGTATCGCGACGCGGGGCGATGTCCCCGGGAGCGATCACAGGCCCGAGGCCCGATTCGCCTGGTAGATCTTCTGTGCGTAGTCGTCGATGTCCAGGGCGGGGACGGTTGTCGTCATGTAGCTTTTCAGAGCGATCCGGAGGTGTTCGTGGCGCAATGCCTGCTCAACTAACTCGGATCGGTTGAGCCCAGCCGCTTTGGCGTCTGCATCTGCCGCTGCTAGCACATCCTGATCCAGTGTGATCGACACCTTGTCTTTGGCCATACCAATTATCCTACCAACGGTAGGATCGCAGATGCACGACTGCACAGCCCATTCGGCTTCTCATCGAATCATCTGGGGTTACCTTCGCAAGTCGCGGTCTGAATGTTGAGGCATTCTCACTCGATGTCAGCTCCGGTCGAAAAGTGAGCAGGTAGTTCCGGTCGAAAAGTGAGCACTTCACCTTTCGATTGGAGAGTGATCACTGTGGAGGATTGGGCGGAGATTCGCCGGCTGTATCGGTCGGAGAAGCTGTCGCAGGCTGCGATCGCGCGGCGGCTGTCCTTGTCGCGAAACACCGTGGCCAGGGCATTGGCCGCTGATACGCCGCCTCGGTATGAGCGGGCACCGGTCACGACCTCGGGGTGGGCGCAGGTTGAACCGCTGGTGCGGGCGCTGCTGACAGACCATCCGACGATGGCGGCCACGGTGCTCGCCGAGCGGGTGCGCTGGGCTGGTGGGCATTCCTGGTTCGCCGAACGGGTGGCACGGATCCGCCCGGAGTACGTGCCAGTCGATCCGTGCGATCGACTGGTGCACCTGCCCGGAGAACAGGTGCAGTGCGATCTATGGCTGCCCGGCCACGTGGTGCCCGATCACCGCGGGGTCCTGCGGTCGTTTCCGGTGCTGGTGATGGTCGCGGCGCACTCACGGTTCATCGCCGCGATGATGATCCCCTCGAAGGTGACCGGGGATCTGCTGGCCGGGATGTGGCTCCTGCTCTCCGAACACATCGGAGGTGTTCCGCGGACCTTGTTGTGGGACAACGAGGCCGGGATCGGGCAACGTGGCCGCCTGGCCCAGGGCGTGGCTGGCTTCTGCGGGGTGCTTGGTACCCGGTTGATTCAGGCCCGACCCTATGACCCCGAAACCAAGGGTCTGGTGGAGCGAGCCAACCAGTATCTGGAGACCTCGTTTCTTCCTGGCCGGGTCTTCGTCTCGGCATCGGACTTCAACGCCCAACTGTGGCAGTGGTTGAGCTCCCGGGCCAACCAGCGGCGCCACGCCGGCACCCGCGACATCCCCGCAGAGGCGTTGATAGTGGATCGGGCCGCGATGGCGGGGTTGCCGCCGGTGGCCCCGGCGGTCGGCACGACGGTGACCACGCGGTTGGGTCGCGATTATTACGTAAACTCCGGCGGCAACGCCTACTCGGTGCATCCGGAGATGATCGGCCGGATGATCACCGTGCACGCCGGCCTGGACCGGATCACGGTGCGTTGCGGCGATCGTGCGGCGGCTGATCATGAACGGCTCTGGGGCACAGCAGGATCAGTCACCGATCCCACCCATCTGGCGGCTGCCGCGGTGTTGCGCGAGCAGTACCGCACCCGGCCCACTGCCGGCCGGCATCTCGAGGTCGATGTCGAGGTGGCCGATCTGGGTGCCTACGACGCGGTGTTCGGGACCGGGGAGGTCGCCTGATGCCCACCATCAAACGCACCACGTCGGCTCCAGGTGAGGCCGACAAGCTGATCGCTCACCAAGCCCGGCTCTTGAAGGCGCCGCGCATCGCGGCGCACTACCAACGGCTGGCCGAACAGGGCCGGGCAGCGAACTGGTCGCTGGAGGACTACCTCGGGGCGGTGCTGGCAGTGGAATCCAATGCCCGGGCTGAATCCGGTGCCCGCCAACGCATCCGATACGCCGGATTTCCGGCTATCAAGACGATTACCGATTTCGACTTCACCGCCCAACCCGCAATCGACCGGGCTCAGATCGCCCGCTTAGAGGCCGGAGGTTGGCTGGCCGAGGCCCGCAACATCGTGCTACTAGGACCGCCAGGCACCGGCAAGACTCATCTGGCCACTGCGCTGGCGATCGCGGCCGCCCACGCTGGGCACCGGGTCGCGTTCGCCCCGGCCACCGGCTGGATCACCCGCCTGGCCGAAGCCCATGCCACCAATCGCCTCGATGCCGAACTGCGCAAAATCTCGCGCTACGGACTCATCGTGATCGACGAAGTCGGCTACATCCCATTCGACACCGAAGCGGCCAACCTGTTCTTCCAGCTGGTCTCCACCCGCTACGAGAAATCCTCGATCATCCTGACCTCTAACCTGCCGTTCTCCCGCTGGGGACAAGTCTTCGGGGAAGCCACCATCGCCTCGGCGATGATCGACCGGATCGTGCACCACGCCGACGTCATCGCCCTCAAAGGGGCCAGCTACCGCATCAAACACACCGCGATCGACACACTGCCCTCCGTCGAAGCCGACCGTGAGGCAGACTCAACCCCGTAAACCTGCTCACTTTTCAACCGGAGCAGGCTGCTCAGGATTCAACCGGAGCTGACAACTCGATATGAAACGACGGCGCCGGGCCTGAGCATCACTTGCCGGCACAGTCAGAACTGTGGCTCTTCGGATGCACCGCGGGAGGTCTTCGCCTCGGATCTCGCCCCGGGGGTGTCCTCCACCCCCGGTCACATCGATGCTCACCGTGCTCCGCGCGGGGACATCTGCCCGTGGGGTCGACGGCGCTGGCCGCGTGCTCGTCCATTGATAGCTCGGCTGACCGACGTAGCTTGTCAGAAGCCTATGCAAGCATTTGGGGTAGGTCGCAGTCATTTAGTCGGGGGGGAGATACCAACGTTGGATACTATCGTGATAGCCGTCGGGATGCCGTTTTGTCTCGCGTTTCTGGACCAGCCCGTTGATGAGGTCGTTGCCCTCTGGGAATCGTGGGTCGAGTCAGGAGAACTCGTTCAGGCACGTCACGAAGACCCTGCCCGCGACGCCGTGATACGACTACGCCCCTCTGTGCTAGGTGTCGCTGAGTTCATCCCGAACGAACCGGCCGGCCGACTTTTCGGGGACCGGATGCTCTGGTCGTTGCCAGCCCTGATGTCGCTGCCTGACGCGTCTGATTCCTCCCCGCAGCATTCCCATTTTTGGACGCTCCAGATGAACGGATTCACGGCCAGGCCAGAAGTATCCGACAACGGGTCGACCGGCTTGATCCTGGGCGGATGGGATTTCGGTCGGCTGTAGCCGATGCAAGGAACGTGCCACAGGCAAATTCGGACAAGTCAGTGAGTAGCTGCGCCCCCAGTTGGCCGCGCGGGCCTGGATTGGGAAGAAGCGCAACGTAGGCCGCTACACGGCTACGTCGTCAGAACACGTAGCGTTTCCATCCACCGATATTGGTTACTAACGTCACCGTGACGAATCTGCGCCCAGCAAATCTCTAGACGCCGTATAAGGCCAGGTGGCGGCTCCCCCGCCCGCCGGTCAGTAATTCTACATTAGAACGGTAGAACGCTTCTTCGATACATATAGAAATCGATTGATTGCTAGTATGTACTATCGCTAGAGCGTTTGACCGTGATACGCTTACATAGATTGTTGGTTTGATCGGTACAGCGTTTGATCGGTACAGCGTTTGATCGGTACAGCGTTTGATCGGTACAGCGTTTGATCGGTACAGCGTTTGATCGGTACAGCGTTTGATCGGTACAGCGTTTGATCGGTACAGCGTTTGATCGGTACAGCGTTTGATCGGTACAGCGTTTGATCGGTACAGCGTTTGATCGGTACAGCGTTTGATCGGTACAGCGTTTGATCGGTACAGCGTTTGATCGGTATCTCAATGCTTCGATAGAAAGACACAACAAATGGCGAAGATTCTCGTCACCCACTCACGAAAGGGTGGCGTCGGAAAAAGCACCAGCGCATACGAGGTGGCGTACTCGCTCGATGCCGTGCTGGTGGACCTCGAACATGACATCGCCGGCGTCACGTCGATATGGGGGGACCGGCCGCTGGATCGAACCAGGGTCCCGATCCTGGATGCCCTTGCGACGGGGCGCACTCCGAAACCTCTTAAGGGGTACCGCAAGCCTCGGCTAGTGCCAGGGCATCCGCACCTCGACAAGGAAGCGCCTAGCCGCGAGCAGATGTCCGAAGCACTGCTGAAATGGGCTGCCGAGTGGGACACCGAGTGGGTCGTCGTCGACACACACCCTGGAGCCGGCGAGCACACGCATGGTGCCCTTGCCGTGGCCGATGTTGTCCTGGCGCCCACAACTCTAGATCTGCTCGATCTGCGAGGGTTGGAGCAGCTTGTGGACGAAATGGTCGACTACCCGATTGTGGTTTTGCCGACCAAGGTCCGCGCAGTCCCAGCCGCCGTCGGGCTGAAAAAGCTTGAGCAGATCACCGCTGGAACCCCCGTGCAGATCGCACCGCCGATCCCGCTGGTCGCTGACCTGCCCAAACGAACCAAGCGGATTGCTATCACGTCGGAAGATCCGCCGGCTAAGCCCTTCCGGCTCCTGGCTGAGCGCTACAAACTGGTGTGCGAGTTCGTGAAGGAGTACGTGAATGGGTAACGGGATGGACATGCTCAAGGCGCAGCGCGACAAACGCAAGCCGGTCGGCAACGAAATGCCCAAGCCGCTGCACGGCCCGCGCGCTACGCCCGTGAGCATCCCGGCCGCCACTGAGGGGCCAGGGGAGTCGGAGCCGTCGTCTACGCCAGCGGCGACGGACACGCGTGCTTCGTCAGTAGCACCATCAGGCCCATCGACTGAGCCTGCCGTGACACCGGGCACTAAGGCGAAACGGCCAGCACGGGACAAGTCGGACAAGGCTGTGGCGAGTCAACCCGCCAGTAGCAGCTCCGAGCTGTACCCGACAACGGCGTACCTGGAGCTGGAAGAGGACAAGTACATACGCCGTGCACTTGAAGCCGGTCGATACGGTAAGCCCAAGGTCACCTCGGCAAGCGCGGTCATCCGCTACGCGGTGCGTCACTTGGCCGAGCACATGACTCCCGAACAGGTTGTGGCCGCGATCCGCGAAGCTGCGCCCGAAACGAGCAACCAGGGAAGAATCCGCCTTTAATCGCTCTACCGTTCTATTGATAGAACGAGCCCCCGAGTGGCAGGTGTGCCGACACGCCACGATCATCCATTGTGCGATGTTGACCTATATGTATGCCAACGGTGCATGTAAACTCTGCGGCAACGTGGCGGCGTAGTCACTCACCACCACGTCACTAAGGGACCGACCGCACGAGGGACTGGGAGGCGATCATTACGGCCGTCGTGGACCAGGACCACCCCGGCGACCCCGATGTCGCCCTCCTCGCCCGCCACGTTAAGGCACGCCTACGTCGGCTGGGACTGTCTGTGCTTGCCGCATCCGAGTACGGAATTCTGTCGCGCTCGACGCTGACAGCGATCACTCAGGGTGCCGACCGGGTGCCGAGCTACCGAACCCTGGCCAAGCTCGATGACCTGCTGAGCTGGGAGCCTGGATCAGCAGAACGGGCGCTGCACGGTGGTGATCCTGTACCGCGCGAGGATGGCGTTTACGGCAAGTTGCCGGCCCCGCCGGTCGACGCGCCGGAAGAGGATGTCGCTGCGGCGACGGCAGCGCTCAACGATGTCTTCGATACGGCGTTCGAAGATCCTGCTGGCTGGGACTACAACCATCTGCTCCGGTGGATCGATCAGCGCCTGCGCGAGCTCAATATGACGAAATCGAAGTTCGCCGCCATTGGGGGACCGGCCCGCGCGACGCTGGCGACTCTGGGTAAGCGAGGCTTCGGCCCGAGCGCAGAGACCCTCGATCGCATCGACACCTTCTTGCTGTGGGAGCGTGGATCTGCGCTCACCGCGCTGCGCGGCGGTACCCCGGTGCGCAAAGGGCCCAAGGTGGCGCCGAACCCGGCGTTGGTTCCGCTCAATGGTGCCCTGGACACACTCAATGCGGTGAAGGTGCGTCTGACCCGCCAGAGTCAGAGCCTTACTCAGCTACATTCGGATGTAGACGAGGCGCTGGAGCGTGTCAGTGTCGCGATCAGTGAACTTGGTGACAGAGAACGCCTTGACGCGTTGCTGTTGTCGGAGATGGGCGACCCCGAACAGGGTGATGCCGCAGGAACGGGAGAAATCCATGACTAGCGGTATTGCAGTAGGGGAGCGCCGACTATGGCCGACACCGAGGACCAGGGTCTGTTCAGCGTCGAGGAATCGGAGCACAGTCACAGTGACCGAGTGGATGCGCCAAGCCGTCGACCAGGTGTATCACCGCCAGATCGGTATACCAGCGCAGTGGTCCCCGGAGCAGACAGAGCTGTTCCTGAGCCTGGTGACCCAGCGGCTGGACGATCAGGCCGCGACGCTGGCACTGGAGCTGGGGGAGCAGGCAGTGCAGAGCTGGACCCAGCAGCACCACAGTCAGCCCGACCACGCGACGACGGTCGGCCTGCACGAGACGGCCTTGCAGAACGCACGCGAAACGATCGTGCGGCAGAGCCTGTACGACTTGATTCCGCAGCCACCGGAGGGCCGCGACAGCAAGCCGCCCACACCGGCCGACATTCCCTGGACTCACCGGTGGCGACACCTGGTGTATCGAGCCGAGCCGAGCGAACAGATCGAGGAACTCGCAGACCATCTGTGGCCGGACCGCAGCGCGATGTTCCGGGTCAAGGCGGCATATCTGCTGGCAACCCGGCTGGAAGAAAACCGGGCGATTCCCACCGCTCCGGGCCATCGCCTGACCCACGACCTGGGAGTCGAAGTCGCCGAAGCGATGACGGCCGAGGGGTACCCGCCCGAGTAGCCCGCAAGCGTAAAGCTCAACCTCTCGCCGAAGACGACCCACAGCTTGCGCTCTTTGCCGAGGACAGCTTTGACCTGCCGACCGATCCTCGCGTCATCGACCCCGGCGGCGCCCCACTACCGCCGCTCATCCCAGCAGCACCCGACCACGACAGCGCCCAACCCGACCAGGTGCCTTCGGCAGCTATCGACGCGCTAACCCTCAAGCGACCCCAACGCACCGCACCGAGCCGCGACGACACGACCCGTACTCCACTGGCCGCAACTACTGATGTCACCGCGGCACCGGCCCGCGTCAGCGCTCCGCAGTCGATGCCCGACGCAGATGCCAGCGATACCGGCCAGCGTGAGAACGAGACACCGGCAGTGCCCTCACCGCCGGCCATCGACTACCGTCCCGGAACCACCATCGCGGTCCCGTCCGGCGCGAAAGCCCGGCTCACCGCGAACCTCGCCGCCATCGACACGCTCATCGAGCTCCAAGGCCAAGCCCGCCATGCCACCGCCGCTGAACAAGACATCCTGGCCCGCTGGTCGGGATGGGGCGCGATCCCCGAGGTCTTCGACACCCGCAGCGACACCTACACAGCCCAGCGCGACTACCTCAAGGAGGCCCTGGGCCCCGACCAATACCAAGCCGCGTCCAGAAGCACACTCAATGCCCACTACACCGACCCCGCCATCGCTGAGCAGATGTGGAAAGCGTTGCAGCACGCTGGTTTTACCGGCGGTCGGGTCCTGGAGCCCGGGTGTGGCGCGGGAACGTTCATCGGCTTGGCGCCCGAGACCGCGCAGATGGTCGGCGTCGAGAAAGACCCCATCAGCGCAGCCATCACCGCCTACCTCTACCCCTCTGCGCAGGTTCGGGCCGAAGGCTACGAAACCACCAACGTCCCCAACGGTTCCTTTGCCGCGGTGATCGGCAACGTCCCGTTCGGGAACTTCGCGCTACGCGATCCCGCCTACAACCCGCGCCGGCTGTCCATCCACAACCACTTCATCGTCAAGTCCTTGGACCTCACGGCACCCGGCGGCTACCAGATCGTTCTCACCAGCCGCTTCACCATGGACAACGCCGACCCCAAGGCTCGCCGCGAAATCCTGTCCCGCGCCGACCTGCTAGGCGCAATACGTCTGCCCTCCAACGCCTTCCGGCGTGTCGCCGGCACCGAAGTGGTCACCGACATTCTCGTGCTACGCCGCCGCGAAGCTGACCGGGTTATCGAAGGCGGCGCTGACGACTGGCTACACACTGCACCGCTGACTGTGGCTGCCGATGATGGCACCGATACCGAGATCGACATCAACTCCTACTTCCACGACCATCCCGAGAACATCCTCGGACGCCCCAGCCTCGGCCACGGAATCCACGGCCACCAGACCCTCAACGTCACTGCCGACGAATCCAGCCCCTTGGCTCTGCAAGTCGGGCACCGCCTGCGCACCATCATCGACACTGCGCGGAATCGAGGCCAAGGACTCACCGCCACCGCCGCCTCGCTGACCGAGGTTAGCGACGTCAGCTTCGACCCCGGCCTCATCACCGCCGTCACCACGAGACTCCCGGCCCGCGACACCCTGCGCTTCGATGAAGCAACTGATGAGTTCCAGACCTGGACCGGGGACGCCTGGGCGACTGCGAAGGTCTTCAACACCCGCAAGCAGGAAACCATTCACCTGCTCAAACTGCGTGATGTTGCCAATGCGGTCGTGTCATCACAACGGGCCGGTCAGCCCAGCGAGGTCCGTGAACAACTGCGCGGTGAACTCAACCGGCTCTACGACACCTACGTCGCCAAACATGGTCCTATCCAACGCTTCAAGTGGAGTAAGCCCTCCATCATCACCCAAGACCGCCACGACAAGTCGTTCGCGAAATCCATTGAGCGGTGGCGTCAGAAGAACCCAGAGCAGCACACCGTGCCCGCCGAACTCCTCGAGGCGTGGGACGAGCAGGCCTGGGAAACCCCCAGCCAGTACAAGATGCGCCCGCACATCGTCACCGCCTTGCGCAACGATCCCGGCTGGACCACAGTGCTGGCGCTGGAGGGCTACGACGAACTCACCGGGCAGACGCGCAAGGCACCCATCTTCTCGGTAGACCTGCTGAGCCCACCGCAGGTCCGCGACCGCGCGGAGACCGCCGAAGAGGCCCTCGCCATCAGCCTGGACCACAACGGTGGCGTCGATATTGCGCACATCGCCACACTGCTGAACACCGACCCCGCCGCCGCGCGGGAGAAGATGCGCGGACTGGTCTTCCCGTCGCTACGCGATCCAGAGATTCTCATTCCCGCCGCGCAAGCACTGTCGGGCAATGTCCGCCAACAGCTACGACACGCAGAACTCGCAGCCGAACACGACCCGCGATACCACGAGTACGCCGCCGCCCTGCGCGAAGTCCAGCCCGTCGACCGCGAAGCCAGCCAGATCAGCGCTCGCCCCGGATCACCGTGGATCGCCGCCAAATACGTCGCACAGTTCGCCAGCGAGACATTCAAAGCCGCCGACGCCGTGCCAGTGCATGTGAAAGCCGACCATGTGCAAGGGGTCTGGTCGATCGAGTGCCAGAGCCGCAACAGCGCCGCCATGACCGAGACCTGGGGCACCCGGTTCCCCAAACGAGATGCCATCTCGTTGCTGGAAATGGTGTGCAATAACCAGGAAATCGCCATCCGATATACCAAAGAGGAGACCGAAACCACCGGCCGGACCGGCGTCAACCGCAACGCCACCGTGGCTGCGCAAGCCAAAGCTACCAAGATCAGCGAGGCATTCCAGAACTGGGTGTTCGCCGATGACACCCGCCGCACCGAACTGGTGGCCACCTACAACGAACGCTTCAACAGCCTGCGCGCCCCCAAATACAGCGGCGCGGCGCTGACGCTGCCCGGCCTGTCACACCGGTTCACCCCACACACCCACCAGCGTGACGCGGTAGCCCGCATCATCGCAGAACCCAACGTTCTTCTCGATCACGTTGTGGGAGCGGGTAAATCGGGGACAATGTTCATGGCAGCCATGGAACTGCGCCGCCTCGGACTGGCCCGCCAGCCCTGGATTGTGGTCCCCAACCACATCATCGAGCAGGTAGGAAAAGAAGCCAAGTGGTGGTATCCCGGCGCAGATATCCTGCTCGGCACCCCCGGCACCGATCCCGCCGGCCGCCGCCGATTCGTGGCCCAATCAGCCACCTCGGACTGGGACATGGTGATCGCCCCGGAATCGTTGTTCATGGGCATTCCCGTCGGGCAGGATGCCCAGCGCGACTACATCGCCCGAGAGTCGAAGATGCTGCGCGAATCCCTGGAGAACATCACCGGAGACAACGCCACCGCCGCCACCGTCAAACGGCTGGAGGCAGCACTGCAACGCTACGAATCGAAGCTGGAAAAACTCACCGACCAAGACGGCAAAGACACCGGACTTCTGTTCGAACACACCGGGTGTGACTACCTGATGATTGACGAAGCCCACATGTATAAGAACCGGACCCGACTGAGCCCCGTCAAGGAACTCGCCTGCCCGGACGGCTCCGAACGCGCCGACGACCTGGCCATGAAAATGGAACTGCTGCGAGGTCGCCGCCGCGAGGACGCTATCGCCGCCGGCCGTACACCCACCCCCGCCGACGAGCGAGTCGCCAGTTTCGCGACCGGAACCCCGATCGCCAACTCGCTTGGCGAGCTATATGTCATGCAACGCTATCTGCGCCCCGATCTGCTCGAAGATGCCGGGGTCCTGCATATCAACGACTGGGCGACCACCTTCACCGCGACCGTGAACACCGTCGAAGTCAACGCGACCGGCACACAGCTGCGGCCGGTTACCCGAGTCGGAAAGTTCTGCAACCTCCAAGAGTTACTCCGCATTTCGTCGGTGTTCACCGATGTCATCACCCGGGATCAGATCGGCTTGAAGCTGCCCGAACTCAGCAACGACGGCAAGCGCACCATCGTCAGCATCCCGGCCGATCAAACCCTTCGGGACTTCATCACCGACCTCGGCTACCGATCCGGCGACCTGGACCCGAAAAACCTTGCCCGCGACAATATCCTGAAAATCTCCAACGATGGCCGCGAAGCCAGTCTCGACCCTCGCATGGTCCATCTACCCGAGCCCACCCACTCCCGGACCGCCGCGGTCGCCGAGAACATCATGGCCGTACACCGGCAGTACGCCGACACCATCTACAAAGACCCCCAGTACGGCCATGACATGCCCACCCCCGGCGGCCTGCAAATCGTTTTCTGCGACCGCGGTACACCCAGCAAGGGCGGCAAGAAGAAGAATGACTTCAACATGTACGGCGCGATCCGCGACGACCTGATCGCCCGGGGTATGCCGGCCGAGAAGATCCGCTTCATCCACGACGCCGAGAAAGCCGAAGACAAGCTGCGGTTGTTCGATGAATGCAACCGCGGCCAGGTGTCGGTGCTCATCGGCTCCACCGAGAAAATGGGAACCGGGACGAACGTTCAAACCCGTGCTGTCGCACTACATCACGTCGATGTACCGTGGCGGCCAGCCGATCTCGAACAGCGCGAAGGCCGCATCATCCGGCAAGGAAACCAGAACGAGACAGTCAGCATCTTTAACTACGTCGTAGAAGGCTCTTACGACGTGGTGATGTGGCAGAAAATCGAAGCCAAGTCACTGTTCATCGCACAGGTCAAACGCGCCGACATCAGTGTCGATGAAGTCGATGACATCGGCGGCAACGAGATGACCGTCGCGGCCGCCGAAACCAAGGCGCTGGCCACCGGAGATCCCCGCTACGTCCGCCAGGTCCAGCTCCAAGACGAGATCGAGCACCTCGCCGCGCTGGAACGGGCCTACCACGACGGCATGGCTGCCCGCGACCGCGATATCCGGCAACGCCAGCGCCAACTGGACATCACCACCGCCCAACTGGACGCACTCACCCCCACCCTGGAGGCGATGGCATCCCAGCCCGCCGACGCCCCAGCCGACATCGTGGTCGAAGGACGCCGCTACCCCGAACGCAAGGACTGCGCAGCGCCTTTTGCCGAAGTCTGCCGCCGCGTCTACGGCTCCCTGAGTAACGCAGCATCCCACGACAGTCGGCCACTGAACACCGCCATCAACGGCATCGCTCTCCACGCCCGCCGTGACCATGTAGGCGACCGACTCTGGGTCACCCTTGAAGGCCCCTCAGCCGAAATCGCGTTCACTATCCAAGACCTGCACGACAGCGCACCGAAGGTGGGGGAGACCAACGGGGCAAGCAGCGCCAAAGCCCGCGGACTGCTGACCCGAGTGGAGAACCTCTACAAAGACCTTCCCGCCCACCACCAGCGACTCAAGGTCCAGCACGACCACCTCACAGACTCCCTGACCGACCTCACCAACACCGAGGTCGAGCCATTCGACCGTGGCGAAGAGCTCGCAGCCAAACGCGAAGAACACACCACCTTGACCACTCTGCTGCAACTGGAGGCCCAGTCCGAGGCGGCGAAAGCCAAAGCTGCCGAAGCCGAGCAGAGACTGCTGGCCGCCGGCCGCCAGTCCGGCTGGTCACTGCACCTGAACCCCACTCCATTCCTGATCGAACAATCCGGGCTGGCCACCGCCGATCAATACCGCTTCGCCCAAGGACTCGCCGAACAGGCCCGCGCCAGCGAGTACCGCGACGCCCAACGCGAGGACCAACAGCACCGCGGCGACGAGGGGAGGGCACTGTGAGCACTCCAGCAGCGCCCGCAGCCGATCCGTGGTGGAGTTACGCAGTCGGCACCGCCACGGCCTTACGCTCAGGCAAAGAACCCCCCACCGTGGCCGTGCACGGTCCCTTCCTGAACTCCAACGAGGTCGCCCGCCTCAGCAGCCCCGCCACCTACAGCCGCCTGGCCGCCGGCAACGGGAACTACGAACGCGCCCAAGCCCCCTTCATGGTCAACCCGGTCCTGATGGCCGCCGCCATGGCCGGCCAAGGTGTCGTCAACAACCGGCGCCGACGCGATGCCGACCGCAACAGCCAACCCCAATGGACCAACTACCGCGAAGCCGCTGTCCTGACCACCAACCAACGGCTGATGTGCAGCCGCCCCCAAGGCGGGTGGACATCGTTCTGGTACAGCGAAATGGCTGAGTTCTACCCTGATCCCCACCGCCGGGCAGTCACCATGTCCTTCGCCGACGACCACACCCCGCCACTACAACTGGCCGGACCCGCCGCCCCCGCCATCGCGCTCTGGATCGGCCACTCCGTCTACGGCGACCGCTGGCACGAAGACCCCCGCCTGGCCGCCCTACTGCCCCGCCAAGCAGCCCAGGACACCACCACGCACCAGCAGGCCGCCGCCGAGCGCACCGCCGCAGACAAGGACGGCCTCACCCCCGAACAACACGCCTGGTGGGAGCACCACCGACCCCGACACAGCCGTCACCACACCTCCCAAGGCGGGCTGGAGCTATGAGCACCCGCGCCATGCCGCCACTGGTCCTCGCCTCCGAGGTGGGCCGCTACGCCAGATCCCGACTTGACCACCTCACCGACGGACGTCCCCTCTACATTCCCGGCTTCGGCGCCGAGGCTGACCCTGTGGTGACCACCGCGCACGCCTCGCTCTACCGCCACCCGTACAGCGTCAGCCAATTACCGCTGCTCACAGTCCATTACGAGACCATGCTTGATCCCGCACCTGTCACCACGTTGCTCGTCAGCCTGGCCCACCTCGCTCACCACGACTGCCCTGCCTGCGTGAGCACCTGGACCGAGGCCGAGCGCTGCGCCCACGAGCTGCCGGCCGCCATCACTCAGTTTCACGTTGTGGAAACTCCGGCCGCCGTAGTGCTGCTGCACTACGAGGACCTACCTAGTTAGCGGTTCCCACCTTCGGGAAGAAACACCGGATGTGGCAGCGATTGTGGTTACTCAGCGTTGTGCCAGTAATCGGGTAGCCGCCACATTGTTCGCAGGCTTGGGCCGTTCAACATGATGTTCCACTTGTTCTGCAGCATGGGATTGCCCCACGTTTCTGACCGCGCCCGTAGCCACTCAGCCCAGTCATTGCTGATACCGGCATCATCGAGCCCAGCAAGATAGCTCGCTATCAGTTCATCGCGCTGAGCCCTGTGCACCGCGGTGTTGGGATCGTGCAGCTCCGAGTAGGGGAGCGCTGTCAGCTCTTCGAGCACCGTGTCGTCGGTATTATCTGTAACGGTAATAGCTGTGTGTAAGACAGTTACCGAGGTGCGTTTGAATGCGCGGGATCTACGAGGAACACAGTGTTATCTGTAACGGTGTAACTGACGAGCGAGCCCGTTTTTTTGGGGGTACCCCATGCGATTCGATTGGTATGGCTCATCAGCCGCTGTTGCCGTTGCCGCGTAGACGGTGGATCTCGCCGTGGGCTGCGGCGAGCTGTTGTTGAAGGTCTCTGATTTCTGATTTGAGGGCGGCGATATCGTCGTCGTACTGGCGTTTCTGGGTGCGTAGTTGTTGGCGCAACGCAGCATCGACTGGCGAACGGGAGTTTGATGCTGTCGGTTCAGGGTCGGCGATCTGGGGCCGTGGTGTAGCGGAGGCAGCGCGGATTTGGTCGAAGAGGTCGGTGTGGTTGTAGATCGTTTTGCGGGCGACCCCTGCGTGGCGGGCGACTGCATTGGGGTTGATATTCATTCCGGCGCGCTGCATTTCGCGTAGGGCCTTCTTGATTTTGCGGCGGGCGTCGTTGCGGCTTTTGGTGCTGGCTTTTCTGAGGCCGGCAGTGGAGCGGGCAGCGGTCATTGATCCGTGGTGCGGGGTTGCTGGGCTTTGTCGAGGGCGGACTGGTGGGCGCCGCGAGTCTGGATCTGTAGCAGCGGCAGTCGCCTTCCTGCCCCGGTGCCGGCACCGGATACCGCCTCTTGGTCTGCGGTTGCCGACAGGCGTTCGATGATCGCTTCCAGCGAGCGCAGTTCGCGGCGGCGTTCGATCACCCAGATGTTGTCCTCGCCGAGTTCACGTCCGCTACGTCGGCGATACTGGTCACGGCGGGCGGCTAGCAGCGCCTCGGTCGCAGTGTGTTGCTGGCGTAGCTCATTGAGGTGGGTGGCGTCGGTGGCGAAGTGACCGCAGCCCAGACAGGCATTGCCCTTGTCGCAGTGTTTGAGCGGAGGGAGCAGGCAGACACCGTTGGGCAGGATCCGGTCGGTGCGGGCACCGAGCTGTGTCATCTCATAGATGTCGCTGGGGCTGATGGAGATGTCGGTGCCGTTGGCGCCGATCTTCTTGTGCTTGAGGAACTCTGCCTCGGCGGTGGCCGCCAAGGTGGCCGCATAGCGGGCGGTCATCTCAGGGCTCTTATGACCAAGGTAGCGCTGTACGACGTGGAACGGGACACCGTCGTTGAGCAGTTCGGTGGCCCGGGTGTGGCGCAGGCGGTGGGTTTGGGTGAAGCGCAGTGGTCGGCCGGCGCTGTCGGTGAGGTCGTGGCAGTCGTCGAGCTTGGCCAGCGATGTGCGGTAGGTGTTGTAGGAGCGGGGCTGCTGGCCGCGGTGCTGATTCTTCACGCCGAGGAACAGGTATCGGGGTGCCAGGTCGGGGTATGTCGTCTTCAGCCAGCTCTGCTGCTCGGTGATGATGTCGACGATGGCTTGCTCCACGAGGATGGTGGGGATGACGTCATCGACTTTGGTCTGCTGGTAGCGCAGCCGGGCCACGAACGTGTCAGGGTCGCCGTCGGTGGGGCGTTCCTGACCCGGGATGGCTTGCAGCGGATCATGGTCGAGCATCAGGATTTCTGAGGCCCGGCGCCCGGTCAGGGCTTGCAGGAGCCAGATCCGTGCGGCCTGGGGGTCACCGAGGCCGGCGGCGACGGTGATCGTGCCGTCGGCTTTGGTCAGCACCACTTTGTGCCCGGCGGGGGCGGCCAGGACGTCGAGGTAGGTGAGCATGCGCTGCAGGTCGGCGGTGGCATACCAGGTGAGTTCGCGTTCGCGGCGGCGCTGTTTGGGCGCGTGCAGCGGTGACCACAGCGCGGTGTGGGTCAGCGTAATATCGCGCCAGCGGGGGTTGGCCGTCGCGGTCGCCGCATCGGCGGCGTTGTCGTGCATGAAGGTGTAGAACGCCTGGGTTTGGGCTTGCAGTGTGGCCACGGTGTCGGCGGTGAGGTGTTCGGAATGGGTGGCCGCGGCGGGGGAACGCAGATACTCGAGATAGTCGAGGAACACTGTGCGTAGCTGATCGGGATCGGTGCTGATCAGCGGATCATCGTGATATCCGTGGTCACGGGCGAACCGGCCCAGCTGCGAGCCCAGGTTGCGGGCCCGGTCGGCGGCCGAGGACCAGACCAGCAGGTCGTAGGTCAACGCGCTGCGCAGCCAGAACCGCAGCCCTTCGCGCAGCCACGCCGGTTCGATATCGCGCAGCCGCACGGCGGTGTCGTGGCGGGGTTCGTGGTCGCGGCGCGGGATGCGTGGGTCGGTGCGCAGATCCCAGATGTCGTGCTCCCACCACGGGGTATCGGTGCAGCGCACCGATACCCACAGGTGCAGATGCTCGATGACATGGCGGATGTTGCGCCGCGATCCCGCCGACGGGAGCCGCATGTTGCGGCGCTGAAAGGTCAGGACCGCCTGGCGGAGCACGGCATTGGGGTCCAGGTCGGCGATGCTGGCCGGTGCCCTTCCGGTGCGGGCGCGGTGTTCGGCGATCGCGGCCGGCAGGGTGCGGGTCAGCCAGGCCAGCAGGGAGGGTTCGATCTTGCGTAGCTGCTGGTCCCAGCACGTCCAGACCCACCAGGCGATCTCGTCGCCGAATCGAGCAGGGGCCTCGGGAGTGAAATCGTGGCCGGCTCCGGCGCGGTGTGCTTGCAGGTAGAACTGGTTGCGCAGAAACACCTGATCAAACGGAGCACTGTAGATCGCGTAGATCGGCCGGCGCCACGCCTCGGGGACCTGCGCCCATTGAGTCGCCCATGACCCCAGTGCGGGGGCGGGGGCCAGCGTGGGTGCGGGCGGGTCAGTCGGTGTGGTCATGGTGCAGCCCTTTCCAACCAGCGACGTAGCTGCGCCATTGCGCCAGGGTGCGCATCTCGGCGTCCTCGGTGACCCATCCGTAGGTCGAGAGCGTGGTCTGGATATCGGCGTGGCCCAGGCGACGCATCACCACGTGCGGCGGGGCCCCGGAGAGCAGCAGCGCGGTGGCGTGGGTGTGGCGTAGCCAGTGCGGTGACCACCGATCGGGCAGCACCCCGCCGGCACGTTTGGTCACCGAATCGATTTTGGCGTAGACGGTTTCGGCACGCATGGGACGGAAACGCACCCCGTGGGAGAGATTGACGAACACAAAATGGGTGTCCAGGTCGGGCACGTCCAGATCGGCGCCCTGGTCGACCAGATGCCACACGTAGGCCGAATACAGCGCCTCCAGATCGTCACCGATGTAGATGCGCCGTGCCAGTAGCGTCTTGCCGCGGGCCCCGCGCGGATGGTCTTGTCGGGCGGCCACGTCGATGAACGGTGTCCCGCCGGCGCCGATGTGAAAATCGTGGTGCCGCAACAACAGCGCTTCACCCAGTCGCATCCCGGTCTCGGCGAGCACCGCGAACAACAGCCGGTCCCGCAGCCCTGAGGGCGGCCCCGACCAGTCCTGTCCGGTCTGGGTTGCACAGCCATCAAGGATCGCAGCAACTTGGGTGGGCAGCAGCACCGGAGTGGCGGACTTGTTGCCGCTGCGCACCGTGTAGATGGGCCGGTCCTTGGACCGTGGTGGGCGGCCCACGCCGGCCAGCATCGGGATATACCGTGACCGTGATCGCTTGCCGCGGCTGGTGAACAGCCGCTGATACGGGCCGGCCAGCCCATGGGCATCAGCGTGGTAGCGGTAGAGCGCCAGCACCGCCGCGGCCCGCAGCTGGGTGCTCGCCGGGCCCAACCAGACCTCGGGGGCCCCGATCCGGGCGGTGCCCGGCAGGTCCCCGGTGCGCAGGTAGGCCAGAAACTGCCCGAACAGGCTCGTGCTGATGTTCTGCCAGTCGGTGCCGGTGTGTTCCAGCACCGTCCACCACGCCGCCAGGCCGGCCGCATACGCCTTCACCGTGTTCGGTGAGGACCCGTCATGGCGCAGGAACTGCAGGTACTCCTCGGCCGCCTCGATCGGCAGGTGATCAGGGCCCAGCACGGTGTAGGTGTCCGGGGCGCCGGTCAGCGCGACCCGTTGTGTCCGTGCCATCCCCGATCCGCCCCCGCAATTCCGTGTTAGGCCTGCCGGCGAGGCCGGCGCAGCTGCACCACCGTGTCCCCGCGGTCCAGGATGGCCCCGTCATCGAGCACCGCCGAAGCGGTTTCCGGCGCCGCGGTAACCCTGGCGGGGGCCTCGCGCTGGCCGGCCAGGATGTCGGCCAACAAGTCTGTGGGATAGATCAGGTCGTGGGCGGCCAAAGCCTCAACGCTGACCGAGCCGTAGCATTCCTCCATCCACCGGCGCAGCAGCCGGGGCCGCTCCGGTGTGCGGGCATTCCAGCCCGGTTCGGTCTTGCCCCAGGTGTGCCCGGTCTCGGAGTTGATCCGCGTGTAGAGCTGGCGCTGCAACGTATCGGCGCGGACCTCATCGATCAGCTTCGACTCGCGAAGGTGAATGATCAACGCCCCCAGGGAAATGCGCCACTTCACCTTCGCATCGACCAGATCGCTAAGCGTGGGAACCGGCGGCACCTCTTTGGCGAGCACTTCGGCTGGGGCCAACAGTTCTGAGGCGAACCGGGAGGCTTCGCGCTCCTGGTCATCGCTGACATCGCCGTAGCGGTGCAACAACAAGTGCCCGATCTCGTGGGCGATCGTCCAGCGGGTGCGCTCCCAAGAATCCAACGCCCGCAACAACACCAGCGGCCGTTCCCGATACTCCCCGGTTCGCGCCGAGCAACCCAGATGTTTCTCGGTCAACAACCCGGCCGGCCCGTCCTCATCGGTATCCCAGTCCACCACTCCGGTGGAGCGTGAGTGCTTCATCCGCATGACCACCGGCACCCCGGCAGCTTCCAGCTCGTAGGTCAGCGACTTGATCGGCACCCCTGGTGCCACTCCCAGCCAGCGCCGGGCCTGGGCGGCCGCGGTCACCACATCGGTGCCCGCAGGTAACGGCTCCAGCAGTACCGGGGGCAGCTTGGCCACCGCATTGAGCTGCCCGAGCAGATCACCGACGACGTTGGCGAACACCGCCAAGTACTCCTTCTCGGTGACCGTGGTGGACTTGGGCGCCCGGAACAACAGATCCCGCGCCGTCACCCGCGACGCCGGTGCGGTCGTGAAAAATGTTGGTGGGAAACGCAGCAACGCCGTGATCCGATCGAAATCGGCGCCGTCGAGGACCGCGGTCTCGGACTGCTCCAACCGCGTCTGGCGCGGAGAGCGCCAACCCAGATGATCCATCACTGCGGTGCCTGACAGTCGCCGCAGCACCCGGGCTTGGCGGACCCGTGTGCCGAACACCTCTACCGACGCCATCACCGACCACCTCGTCCCCACACGCGCCCGGCCGGTACCAGCTCATCGTCTACGCCTCGGCTTCCCCGGCCTCGGGAGCAGTTCTGGGCAAGAATTCCTCGAAGTCCTCGCGCACATCCTCGTCGTCGTCCTCGGCCGCGCTCTGCTGCTCGGCAACGGTCTTCGGCCGAATCGCCAGCGGTAACGGCTCGAACCCCAGAATCCGCTCCTCGTTGGTGTCCAGATCGGCCACCACCGCCAAGATGCCACCACCCACCGACAACCGGCCCGGGGTCTCCCACCAGTACACAACCAGCTCGTAATCGTCGCCGATCCCCGCCGGGCCGAACACCCGCTGATCCTCGGGCTCGCCAGCGTCGAGCGCCATCTGCTTGCCCGGCTTGGACTGCGGCATCGACTGCGGGGGCAGCGCACCGATATCGGCGGCCCGTTGCGGGCTGATGTGACGCACCCGCGCCCACGCCATCCCCGCATCGCCAATGCGCACCGACGAACTCGGGCCCGTCGACATCCGCAACGTCGACCCCGGTCCACAGGAGGCACCCTCTGGCGCCAGTGGCGGCGTCGGGGCCTTCGTGCTCTGCGCGTCGATGCCGTTCATCGCCAGCACGTGGCTGCGTACGTCCTGACACAACGTCCCGCCCTGAATCTGCATCGGGTCGGGGAATACGCGGAACCACCGCGCCAGCGACGCGTCGAATGCCACGCCGATCTCGCCGAGCAGTCTCGCCAACGCGAGACGGTGCAGGGCCACGAGCTGTCTCGCCAGCTCCACCGGAACCACCATGGCGGAAATACTGCACGGTTTTTCCTACACCCTTTCGGAGGCGCGCCGTGTGTCGGGTCGGCAATGCTTCATTGCTTAGCATCCTCGAATTATACATGTATAAGTGGTCTTGAACTGGTGATATCATGCGTGTCGCGCGATGTTTGGGGCCTGGATCGCGATGCGAGCCTGCCGCCCCGAGTCCCGATGACTGGCACGGCTGCCGTCGGTCCGTGTGGGTCGGAGAGCGTGTTCCTTCACTGTGACCACAGTGACGATAGTGACGCATGGGGTGATGTGGGCGGGGGAGCCGGTGCACGTGTGTCGCGCTTGATTGCCAATGCAGGTGCGATCACCCGTGCGCAGGCCGGCGCACCTCGGTCCCGCTGGCGGCCAGTAAATCGTACGGAAAGTGAATGGTAGGCAAACAGATCGGCGTTGCCCCATGCGGTGTCCCTGGTCGGCGCGGGACCCGGGTCGAGTACCGCGCGCCCGGCCTGCCCACCCGCTACCGTAGGTACGGGATAGATCAGACCGTCGGCGAAAGGGAGGCCGGGTGTCCACGCCGCGCAAAACGCCGGTGCGTCAGGCACCCGATGATGCCGCCTTGGCCTGGGAGTTGGCCGCCACCGCGCGCCCGTATCTCAGCAGAGTCGACGCCGACCGCATCTACATCACACTGGGTATCGGCGAGACGTTCGCCGCGATCGAGGCCCTGATCACCGCCATCGCACGCAACGCCATTCCTCTCAACCACGACCTGGTGGCCGCCACCGCCAGTTGGCTGGACTGCTACCGAGGTCAGAGCGCCGAACCACGTCTGCGTCAGCTTCTCACTGAGGTCATCGAGCCTGCGCCACAACCAAACACGCCCGCCGCCGGCGAGCGAACCGGCCCCGGGCTGTACGCAGCGCAGGACCGATACCGCCGATCCGGTTAGACCCTCACCACTGCGGCGTCCTGGACGGCCGGACTAACCTCGGAGGCGCGGCAAGCCATCTGGCCGGTGTCGCGCCGGGCGAACCCCCTCGTGCGGCGCGACACCACCCACATCGCTCGATACGTCTTTGACGGGTTCCGCGCCAGGGAAAGGTCGCCCACTCAACCTGTATCGCGCTTTGCCCACGGCTTGCACGACCCCGGGGGGCTTCGACCTGAGCAGGGCCGATGCTGTCGTGGGGACTACGGCTTCGCGGTCCGGTTTCCCATGCTGGTCCGTGGGAGTGGGATTTGCCGTGGCCATCTTCGAGGTCAGTTGCAGCCCCCGGCGGAGACCCATCGTCCGTTGTAGCCGATGCAGCCGCTGACATTCGAGCCAGGCGGTGGCGGTGGTGGCGGGTCTTCGGGCAGCGGGGCGTAGTAGGCCGGTGGCGGGACGTAGGGGGCCACCGCGTCGGCGATGTTGACACATCCCCCCACTGAGATCCGGCGCCCGGCGCTGGCGCATACGTCAGCGAGGGCGGTGCCAGCCGGAGCGGCCAAGACGATGACGCCGGGCAACGTCGAGAACGCGAGAGCGACCGCCGCGACGCGGGCCCGGATCGACCATGGCGATCTGTTCACGGTTGTTGCCCGTCAAGCGCGTTCGGGGCGCTGTAACCGCAGCGGTTGCGGAAGTCGACGAGCGGCTGGCGGATACCCCTGAGCTCGGCGTGCTCCTGCGGATGGGCATCAAAATAGGCTTTGGTGGACTCGGGCACCTCCTCGTGGGGCTGGCCGTGCAGGTCGGTGAAGAAGTCGTTCAGCTCATGATGGGCGAACAGGTACGCCGACGTCGAGGCGGCGACTCCCGAGGCGATGCCGGCCAGATCGGCGGCAGAACAATGGGGTGGGCGCGGCGGCTCGGCGGGTGGCTCCGCTTGGGCGGCGGCGCCACCGAGAAGAGCACCGGCGGCAAGCGCGAGCGCTCCGGCACCCCTGAGTCGGTTGAGTGTCAGCCTCATCGGTGATTTCCTTTCGTCGGTTCGGGTCGGGGTCATTGGCGGGCCAGCGCGATCCGGATCGCATCTGCTGGTGAGACGAGATGATTGTCGGCCTCTGCGGCGTCGGCGATGGCCAGCTGCACCCCTTTGACACGACCATTGAACGCGTTCCGCCCCGGTGGGTAGTCGGGTGAGACGGGGGAGCCGGTGTCCACCCCGACGTCGCAGCCGTCGTCGGCGGAGAACACGTTGGCCAGGGTGGCCTCGACGCGCCCTTCGCCGGCTTTCTGGCCGTCGATGTAGAGCGTGACATCGCCTCCCTTGCCCAGACCGCCACCGGCGTAAGCGAACTCCATGCGCACCTGATGCTCACCCGCGGGCAGCGCCTCGGTGGATTCGGCGTAGAAGTGGGTGATCCCGCCGAGGTTGTAGCAGTACTTGAGCTTGCCGCCCGCGGCATACAGGCTCCAGCCGCCGATGCTGGCGCCCTGAGCCACGATCACCCCTTCGGCGCCGACGTCGGGCACCACAATCTCGGCGGTCACCGAGTGCGATTTGTTCTTCACGTTGAGGACGCAGTTCTCCGACAACCGGCCCATGCCCGCAAATAGCACTTGGGTGTTGCCCGTGATGAGTTGGGGGCGCCCGGCCAGGTCGGAATTCAGCCGCCGCGCGGTGTCGTCGTCGAGGGGCAGCACGTTGTAGCGGGTGGCCTCGATCAACCACAACCGCTGCAGTTCGTGAAGCTTCTCGGGCAACTCCTCGGCCAGATTCTTGGCCTGACTCCAATCCTGGCTGGTGTCATATAGTTCCCACACGTCATCGTCGAAGGCGACCGTCTGCTCGCCCATCAGCAGCCAGGGCGTCTTGTGCTTGGTGACCGCGGTCCAGCCCTTGTGATAGATGCCGCGGTTTCCGAACATCTCGAAGTACTGCGTTTCGTGCCGGTCTGGTGCGTGCCCGTCGTTGAACGAGTACAGCATGCTGGTGCCCTCGATGGGGTGCTGCTGGATGCCGTTGACGAACACCGGCTCCGGGATTCCAGCGGCCTCCAGGATCGTCGGTGCCACGTCGATGACGTGGTGGAACTGATGTCGGACCTCGGCCTTCGCGGTGATCGCCGCCGGCCAGTGCACGATCGTGCCGTTGCGGGTCCCGCCCCAGTGTGAGGCCACCTGCTTGGTCCATTGATACGGGGTGTCCATCGCGTGCGCCCAGCCGACTGCGTAGTGGTTGTAGGAGTCCGGGCCCCCGAGATCGTTGATCTTGCTGGTGAGGAACTCCGGCGTCTCGATCGCGGCCATGCCGTTGAAATTCAGCATCTCGTTGTAGGTGCCGTTGAGGGTGCCCTCCGCGGAGGCGCCGTTGTCGCCGACGATGTAGAACACCAGGGTGTCGTCCAGCACGCCGAGACGCTCCAGGCTGTCGACCAACCGGCCCACGTGGTGGTCGGTGTACTCCAAGAAGCCGGCATAGACCTCCATCTGACGGCGCAGGACCGGTTTGAGTTCTTCAGGCATATCCTCCCACGCTGGGATCTCCGGATGCCGTGCGGTGAGCTCGCAGTCCGGCGGAATCACCCCGAGTTCCTTTTGCCGAGCGAAAGTCCTCTCACGCAACCTGTCCCAGCCGTCATCGAAGCGGCCCTTGTACTTGTCGGCCCACTCTTGGGGCACGTGGTGCGGCGCATGGGTGGCCCCAGGCGCGAAATAGGTGAAGAAGGGCGTATCTGGCGCCAGCGCCTTCTGCTGGCCGATCCAGGCGATCGCCTTGTCGGTCATGTCTTCCATGAAGTGGTAGCCCTCTTCGGGGGTGCGATCCACCTCCACCGGTGTGGTGCCCTCATACAAACTGGGATACCACTGGTTCGCCTCGCCGCCGATGAACCCGTAGAAGTACTCGAAACCTCCGCCCGCCGACGGCCACGCGTCGAACGGCCCAACCGGGCTGGTCTGCCACACCGGCACCTCATGACACTTTCCGAACTGGGCGGTGTTGTATCCGTTGAGCTTCAGTGTCCGCGCGAGCGGCGACATCGTGTTGGGCAGTACCGAACTGTAACCTGGTGCCCCGGTGGCGATCTCGGTGATCCCACCCATACCGGTGGAATGATGATTGCGACCGGTCAGCAGGGCCTGGCGGGTCGGCGAGCACAAGGCGGTGGTGTGGAAGCGGTTGTATTTCAGCCCGCCGGCGGCCAGCCGTTCGGCGACCGGGGTCTGACACGGCCCGCCGAACGCGCTCGACGCCCCGAAACCCACATCGTCGAGCAGGATCAATAGCACATTCGGCGCGCCCGCCGGTGGCCGCAGCGGCTCGATCGGCGGGAACGTGCAATCAGGATCCTTCGCGTCATACGTGATCAACCCGGTACGGGTCTTACTCGGAATCGGTAGATGCGTTCTGTTCACCATGTCTTGTTCGGGCATAGTCCGCGACTCCTTCGTTTTGTGTTTCGGGTGGCGGCTGTGACCAGTACCGTCGCGCGCGCACCTGTCTACGGTGTCTGCTTGGCGGGGTAAATCCATTCTGCCGTCCAGAAGGTCAGGCCGTTTGCTGAAGTTCGCTACGGTGCCAGGTGCCGCGACGGACTGCCGGTGCGGCGCGACAGTTGAGTCAGGACGCGGCCGACACCCCGTACGGCATAGATCCCGGTGATCACCGACAGCACGATCAACATGACAAACATCGGTAGCCAGTTGCTGCGGTGATGGTTGACGTGCCACCACACGATGGTGAACAGCACCGCGCAGACGAACACGACAATGTCGCGCCAGTTGCCCTGATAGGACGCCGCGGCGTTGCGCAGTTGACGGCTGCGTTCACCGGCCTCGACCAGCGTGTCGATGCGCTGGCCGACCATCTGCGACATCGCCGCGCGCCGGTCGGTCTGCTGTGCGGGAATTCGGTCCAGCAGATCGAAATCGGCGATGATTCCCGCACGGATGTCGGGGCCTTTGACGTTTCCGGCCACCGCGCCCAGCAACACACCGCCGGCGATCGGCGCGGCACCCATTGCCAGCTCAGCGATCCCGGGCATGGTCGTGTGACCTCCAATCAATCACGTCGAAAAGCATGAGGAGTCGACATCGATGTCGGTCCCTGTGTTGGTTCGCCCTACGTTGACGCCACATACTGCCTGGTTGTCGTCAGGTCTTCTGGGGTTTGGGTGCATGCCAGGTGCCGTCGAGCGCGGCCTGCTCGGGCCAGTAGAGCCGTTCGACGAGGCGAAACGAGCCCTCCGGCGCGGGTAGCCAGTTGGACTCCCTGTCCGCACCGGGTGATTCGTGCTGAACGTAGATGGTGTAACCCCCGTCCGGGTCTTGCTTGAGACTGGCCAGCATCGGCGAGTTGATCAGGTAGCGGTTGATCGGGTTGGCCACCAGCAAGCTCTCGGGCATCCGATACATCGTCAGCGACCAGAACGCGCGCACCGGCGGCAGCTGGCCCGGTGCGAACCGGTAGATGTAGGTGTTGGCGCCATCGAGTGGCTGCCCGTCGGCGTCGTTGGGGAACATGGGGTACATCGATTCGGCCGCGGTGTTGCCATAGATTCCGTTGACCGCGCCGGCCATCCGGTAGAGGTAGTTGTCGCCGAGCATCTGACGCGTGCCGAACAGGTCATTGGAGCTGACCTTGCCGGCGTCGATCTTGGCCTGCAACCCGTCGAATTCCTTCCACGCGTCGGTGAACGCGGTCTCGAACGCGTCGCGTTTCTCCGGGCTGAGGCTATCGATGGTCAGATCACTGTCTGCGCCGAACCCGATGGACGCGAACTTGGTGCGCAGTTCCTTCTCGGAATCCAGCACCGGCACGTACCGCAGGATGAAATCCAGCGTCTCGAAGAACTTCGGGGACGTGCGTTGCTGCTCGGCGCTCAGCGGGACCGGGAACTCAACCGTAGGTGCCGCGGCCGGAGGCTGTTGGCCCAGGAATGTCGACAACGGTTCCATCGTGTAGCCAGCCTGGATCATCTTTACATTGTCGATGTCATCGGGCCCGAACAACTGGGTGCGGTACAACGCGAACGCGAAGTCGGAATCCGACCGGATCACCTCATCGATGCCCGCGGGCTTTTCACCGCTCCAGCCGGGGCCGGCCAGCAAGAACGTGCCGCCCCCGTTGCCTGTGGTGCGGCTGCCCACATAGGCGAAGTTGTAGGTGTAGGCGTCGATGAACTGGATCGAGTAATAGCGGTCCTTCTCGATTGGCGGCAGCGTCAGCACCAGCGGCTCAGCCCGCAGGTCCGCCCCGAGCGTGGAATACGGGGTGTCGGAGTTGGGGGTCTGAATGGTGGTATCGGCCGGGGTGTACACCCGGGCATCGGAATGCAGACGATTCCACGGCCCCACAAACTGTGGGCTGTGCTCGTCGACGAAATACGCGTACTGCACCCGGTAGTTGTCGACCATCGGATACCCATAAATGTAGGCCTGCTTAGCGATCTCACGAATCTGCTGCACACTCACCTCACCCGTATCCTCGGCCGACTCAGACGATCCCTCGCCACCAGTGCACGCCGCTATCGCTGCCGACAACGCCACCACCCCAACGATATTCGACCAACGCCGCCACAATCCGTGAATCCTCAACCACATCCCCTTGCATCCGAACGTCACACGCCGCTGGCCCGTCGATCACCACGGGCCGGCCCCCATGGCACCCTTGGTGCCGAACCGGGCCGCGACCATCTTTGCTGCCCACCACCCTCCTTGTCTTGACATTTATGGACAACTTATTGACTGTAGTGGACATGCATTTGATCCGGGGGTCGTCGCTGACCGGCTTCACCTCGCTGGTCACCGCCTATGGTGGCGACCCTGATGCCGTGCTGGCACTGGCCAACCTCGACCCCGACGACCTCGGACATCGCGATCGATTCATCCCGCTGCGCAACGCCATCGCCGCGGTCGAAGACGCCGCCACCATCCTCAACATGGCCGACTTCGGCCGCCAACTCGCAATACGACAGAACATCGACATCCTCGGCCCGGTCGGCGTCGCCGCCCGCACCGCGGCCACCGTCGCTGACGCCTTCACGATCCTCGACACCTACATGAGCGCCTACAGTCCCGGAATCACCACCGGCATCAGCGCCCATCCCGACCCCGAACTGAGCCGGTTCGAATTCGACTTCACACTCAACCCGACACCCCCACACGCCCAGGCAGTCGAACTGGCCCTCGGTGTCACCCTGCGAGTCCTGCACCTATTCCTGGGCACCACCTACCGGCCCGTGGCAGTGCACCTACCCCATCCACCGCTGGGCACCAGATCCGATTACCGCCGCTACTTCGGCTGCCCACCCCAGTTCAACGAACCGACCACCGGATTCACGATGCGCGCGGCCGACCTGCAACAACCACTAAGCCACGACCCGCTCGCCCACCAACTCGCCCTGAACTACCTATCCACCACCCTTGGCAACCCCGCCCGCGGCCTTTCGGGCACCGTGTGCAGCGTCATCCGCCAACTGCTCCCTACCGGGAACCTCACCGCCGAGGTGGCCGCCCGCCAATTCGGACTGCACCCCAAAACGCTGCAACGCCGACTGGCCGCCGAAGGCACCACTTTCGCTCGACTCGTCGACCAATCCCGCCGCGACACCGCCCACCGGCTCCTGCTCGATACCGAGCTGAGCCTGCACCAAATATGCAACCAACTCGGCTACTCCGAACAAAGCGTGCTCACCCGATCCTGCAAACGCTGGTTCAACACCACACCCACCGCCCACCGCATCACCCGTGGTGGTGGCGATTCAATCACGCGAATTGAACCTAAGTAGCCCGCGGACAAAGAGATTCACTCAACCTGATGGGTTGCATTGCCCCCGTTGCGTTTCGCGTGGAACATCGCGTGGTCAGCGCGCGCAATGAGCGTGTCGAGCACCAGCTGCGGACGCTCGTTAGCAACGACGAACTGGGTGTGCTCGGCGCTAGTGACCCCCACGCTGGCAGTGACGTCCGGCGAGCCTCCCGCCGCGATCGCACGCCTGATCGCCTCAGCGCTCTGTGCGCCACGGCCAGGAACGGCGATATCGACGACGGCGAACTCCTCGCCGCCCACGCGAGCGATCAAGGCCCGACCTCCGGCGGCCGCCGTGATCAACCGGGCGCACCGCACCAACACCCGGTCACCGACAGTGTGGCCGTAGGTGTCGTTGACCTCCTTGAACCGGTCAAGGTCGACAACAATCACCACCACCGCGTCCCCGCTCGCCGCTGCACCGGAGGCAAGCAGATCACCGAAGTGCAAGTGAAGGCCGCGACGATTCAACAAACCAGTCAACGGATCGATCGCGGACTCGTTGGCGTCATTGCGTAGCGTGCGGATACCGAACTGTATCCCCAGCGGTGTCGCAATCACCGGGACCACGGCCCCGAGGATCCTGCCGGCGACAGCTCCGCCGAGGGCGTGGTCCGCGCTTGCCAGCGCGATAAACGCTACCGTTGTCGCGAGGATGAAGATGGTGTGCAGCGTCAGCGCTTTAGGCCCGTCGAAAAACATCAGATAGACCGAGATCAACGCAAAGCAGTTCAGGGCGAAAAGGCCCATGAGCCAACTCGATCCGGTCAGAGCCACAGTAGCGATACCGACATCTGAAGTGACAACGAACGCTCTTGACTGCCGACGCGTCGGCCACGGGCGAACACACCACATCACCGCCCAGAAGGCATTCACGACTGCGAAAACGATGACGACAACTTTCGGTGTCGTCAATGCGGGCTCGGCCGCAGGCAACAAGGCGGCCACGGTGATGATCGAAATCAGGCCGATGCCGGCGCCGATCATCACCCGAATAGCGCCGGCCATAGACCGCTTGGCGAAATACTGCACGTACGCGGAGTAGTCGACCGGTTCTCGCCACCATTCACCAACAAGCCGACCAAACACCAGAAAGCTCCGATGATCCCCGCGCACCCCAACCCCCTGTTCAGCCTTGCCGCAGCGGCACCAGTACCTCCCGGGGCTGAGCACGGGCTATATCGAGACGCTTCCCAGCTATCGGCAACTCCTGCGCCTCGCTGAGGCTATACGACTGCCATCTGCGTTTTCCAGCACAGGAGTCGCCGCCCACGGCAAATTATTATCTCGCCGTCAACGTGGCGTGATTGGCTGACCCATGGGCAATTCCGGCGGTGATACCGCCATGCGAGGTCGGCATGAGACCCAACGACTGGACTGATGAGTGCGGTCAAGGGCATGACAGACCCACCCACGTCCTACACATGTGCAGCCCGATCCGACTCGTACTTCCACTGCGTACACATGTAGCGCTCGTCCTGAACAGTTGGGCAGCTCAGTTCTTGGTGTTAGTTACAGATAAGCGGTGTAGGTCCCCGTCAGGCCGGCGACAGTGAACTTCGACATGGCTGTCATTCCCTGCATTTCGAGTAGCGTCACCTGCGTCTGGGCGCTGCGTACCCGTGCTCGCTCGTTGATGCCGAACTGGGCAATGAACCACGCGTTGAGCGCTACCCGCCAAGTGGCCTGACCAGGTTCCCACGGCTGGCGCGGCAGCTGCTGGATTTCCATCACCACTGCCCGGTCATCGTCAGTGACCATCTGCGGCTGCAGTCGCTCCTTTGGCAGCACGACACTGCTGCGCCACTCCGGATCGAGCGCCCCAAACCGGGCCTGTTCCAACACCTTTCCCAATAGGCCGTCACGCATAGACGCGACGTACTGCGCACCGATCTGCTGATACGCGTCCGGCGACCCCGGGGATGACATCGACATCACGGCTGCTTTCCTTCGTTGTTCATTGGCAACACCACATCGACCGGGGCGCTGCGAACGCCCACATTTCGCCAGGTGGCGGCAGTGCCGCTCTCGTCCACTTCCACGACGCTTGACATGAGCCCAGACAGACTCGTGAGCCACGGGCCTGACAACTGCCGCACGTTGAGTACTGTGTGAACGTCCAGGCAACGACCGCGCCGCAGCAAGCGGGCCAGTGCGGACAATGACTCGTCGGCTCCTGCCCGTGTCACGCGGCCTTCCCTCGTTGCAACCGGGACGAACTCCTCCATCAGGCGATCACCGTCGACCACCACGACTACCGCATGGCTGCGGTCACCCGGGTCGCTCTGCTCGGTGGCGCTCCGTCTGCGCAGTTCAGCGAAATCCCGTACCCCACACTGCTGTAACTGACGAGTCCGTTCCTCAATCAGGTGGTCGGTACCGCTAATGTCCCCCCGCGTCGTCAGCACCTCAACCCCGCGCTGAGGAGGTCGGGCGGACATCGAGTCGATCATTAGATCGACTACGCTGCGACGGCCGACTTCGGAGGTGCCGATCACCGCAATATGCGGACCGTTGCCTCCGCTCGCAGCCTCTTCAATGTCGACCCAGTATGGATGCCCGCCTGCCTTGCCGATCACGACTTGGAGTGCTTCTTCACCGTGGGACACGGCGCGTAGTGCCACCGGATACGGTGTACCCGGGAAACGCTGCTGGTGTTCACGCGCCGCGCGCTTGCGCGCATTTGAAGATGCCATGGAAATCACGAGTCCCTTCAAAGACATTTGCCCGTAGTCGCCCACATCAACAACGTGCGATCTTTGTTGGGAGCGCGTGACCCGATGAGCCTGGTCCTCGGAGAGATCTTCGGTAGCAGTACCCCGATGTGGGCGGGAGCTGCAACGCGACCGAGGGAGTCCGCCTTCGCGCAATGGCGTTGCCTACCAAGATACCTCATGGACTGCCTAATCTGGTGCTATGCGATGGACTCGTTGAGGTCCTGTTCCAGTTCGTCGGTGTAGTCGGTGATTTTGTCGCGCTCCGTGCCCAGCGCCCGCATCACGGCACGAGCTTCTGCGCTCTTGAGAACATCGGGCATCCGTGTCACCACGGCTCCCAACTGTTGGGCAGCGTTGCGCAGTCGGTACGAGCGCATCTGCGGATCGGTCCCTAGCGGGAATACGAGGCTGTTCACCGGGTCCACCTCGAACTCGATGGGTGTCTCTTCGTGGTGCCGAGGGTCATCGCTACCGGTGATGATGCGTGCATACGTGTGATCGAGGACAATCAGCCGCCGCATTTCGGACTCCATCCGCGCGACGAGGATCAGTAAGGTTCTCGGAATCTGCACGTAGACGTCGCTGACGGGCTTTCCGGGTGAAAAGCCATACGCCCGGACCGTTTCGGCCGCCTCTCGTACCTCAGCGATCAGGTATCGCACACCAGCGACGTCGCACCGAATGACATTCCCGCCCTCGCGATCTCGGCGGATCTGCTCCACCGTCTCGCGACTCCATCCCTGAAAGCGGCCACCGACGACAGCATCCGGGGCAATAAAACGGCCAGCCCTGATCTCCGAGTTGAGTGCATCTCTGCTAATCCCCAGCTCATCAGCTACTTGCGTGCTGCTCAAGTATTCCTGCATGGGGTAAGTATAGAGCTGAGCACATTTGTGTGCCACATTTGTGTGGTCGCGTCGCCAGTCAGACGGTGCCTCGTTCCACAACCCACCGCTGTTCGAAGGGGATTACGCCGGCGGCCGTCTCAAAGTCGGAGTCGTAGTGGATGACGGTTACCTCGTGATGCGCAGCGACCGCCGCGATCAGCAGATCCGCCATACCGACCGACCGATGCTGGCCCGTTCGCGCGAGCGCGCGATGAGCCTCCAGTGCCGCTTGCCACTGTTCGTCACCTGTCGGCAGATACTCATACGCCAACCGCCGATCGGACCAAAGTTGTTCGTACTCTTCGGAGCTACGCGCACTGTATAGCGCTTCGGCGTCCAGCTGTGCGGTCGTTGCGACCAGTCCGGCCTCTATCAATGGCGCCAGCCGAGCGCCGACCGGCGCCGACCGCATCCGCGCGGCCGCGCTGGTGTCGATGACGTAGCGCGCGATCAGCGCCATACGTTCCTACGCGCTTCGGGTGTCGCCATGTCTTCGAGCGCGCCTGACTGCAACCACGCGACCTGACGGGCCCGTGCCGAGGTGGCTGCCGCTTGCTGGAGTGCCATCCGAACAGTGTCGGAAACGCCCGCGGTTTTGAGTTCACGCTGTGCAGCAGCCAGGAGATCATCGTCTAAGTCGATCAGCCGTTTCGTCACCATACCTCCTGGTATATGCTGTCGAGACACTCAGTATATATCCGCTTTAGATAACTCGCCGGCCTCCCCTTTTTGTCACAGTGACGTATTGAGCCGTAACCCGTTGTAGGGCAGGGGTTTTAAGGGCTCCGCGGGAAGTGGCCGAGTGATGCTGACACGGGCTCAGCGCGGCTCGCAAGCCGCCGTCTGTGCGCCTGCGCGAAACGAACTCAGGGCGACCTTCTTCGCGGTCTGGGTGCGATCTGGCCTCACGGTGTGGCATAGTGCGGATAGTACGGACAACCAACTCTGGCAATTATCTAAGCCGAATTACCCTGCTGCACAACGCATTTGCCGATAACCTCCGTTATGTCAACTAGTCGAGCTAGCGCGCCTAGCGCGACTAGTTGATGATGGTATACGATGCGGACATGTCCCCCCCCACCACGGTCACCAGTACCGAGGCCAAGAACCGGCTCAACGCGCTGCTCGCAGAAGTCGAACGCACCGGTGTTGCGATCACCATCACCAGCCACGGTCGGCCCGTCGCGCGACTTGAACCTGTCAAACCCGTGCGGCGAACCTTTGGTCAGCTGCCGGGGCTCACCGTGGCCGACAACTTCGATGACCCGCTCCCTGAGTCGGAACTGCAGCACTGGGAAGCAGCTGGCAGTTGAAGAAAATCCTGCTCGACACCCATACGCTCATCTGGCTTGTGACCTCACCGGGCACAATCAAAAGCGCTGCTGCCGAACATCTTTCCGACCCCAGCATCGAACTGTGGGTCTCAGCTGCCTCGGCCTGGGAAATCGGCATCAAGACCCGACTTGGCCGTCTCGACGGTGACCCGCTGCTAGGTGCCTGGTCCGAAGTCCTGGCAGACATGAGTATCACCGAACTCCCCATCGACTCCGCGGACGCGATCGTTGCCGCGCGACTGCCATGGGAACACCGCGACCCCTTCGACCGGATGATTGTCGCCCAAGCGGTACGGCGATCCCTCACCATCGCCACCAGGGATCAGCACGTGCTCGCCGCGGCGCTGTCGCCCACCCTGACCGTCTAGCAATCCCGTCGGGCTGAAATGGCCGACAACTCCAAAAAGCGCCACCATCTCAATGCACCTGGCGGTTTTCGCAATACATCTGGCGGGGCACTGGATTGCTGCGGAATTCTCAACCAAGTTGGCGGTTACAGCTGGGCGCGCCTCCCAGTCGCACGCTGTATTATCGCACGGGTGTTCGAATCGTGGCCGGTCGGGATGGACCCGCCAACTCGCCAAGTGGTCGAGCCGCCCCGGGCTGTGCTGGTCGATCTTGGCGGCCTCATTGCCAACCCTGCCGACAAGTTTCGGTCAGACGAAGTGTCGATGCGAATCAAGATGGAAGGCTTGGCTTTTCGCGGCCAAGTATCTGGGTGTCTGCACGCATGGGCCCAATCAACCCGTGGCGGTTGGCTGGCGCTGGTCACCTGTACCGTGCCCACGGGCAACGGGGCCGGCAGCCTGACCATGACCCAGTGGTGCCCCGCCAACGCCATCACCCCTGATCGGGACGCCAGCCGGTAGATCCGGCCCGCCGCCGCCCCAGGGCCGGGCCACATAAGCCGGACAGGCCAGGCTTGCCGTCGCTGAGTTCGAAAAGTCACGCGTGACCGCGCGCTCGCGCCACTACCCTTCTGCCATGCCGCGAGTAACCCCGTTCGATCCTCCGCTGCGTCCGGCTCCGTTCACTGCGTGTGGCGCGGGTCTGGGTCCCAGCGCTGCGGAGCCATGCCCGTGCGGATCGCAACGCTTGTCGGCGGACTGTCACTTCGACGCGCAGACGTCCCGCTGGCAGCTACCGCCGGTCGACCCGCTGCTGTCCGGGCCGCTCACCGGCTCATCGATCCGCGGGTGTTATGCGGCCCTCACCAGTGACTGTAAGGGCAAGCTCTCCAACGAACACTGGATCAGTAAAGGAGTGCTGGTCGATGCCAGCGACGGAAAGAGGGTCCGCATCGGCGGCCTACCCTGGCAACCGGAGGGCCGTATCGACCATCTGCCACCCAGCACGCTGGGCTCAAATATTCTCTGCGAGAGGCACAACAACTCGCTATCGCCGCTTGACGCACACGCCGCGCATGCCTTCAAGGTGATGGACGACTTCTACATCGACCAGATCGGTAAGAACGATCTCGGTGGCAACCACATTGATCTCGTGCACGGCGAACACCTTGAGCGGTGGCTACTGAAGATGATCTGGGGAGCTACCGCCGCCTTCCCGACCGTGCCGCCGATTCGATCGGACATAGACCGAACAATGCTGGCCCAGTATCTTTTCCGGGACGGACGCTTGCCGACGGACTGGGGTCTCTACACGAAAGGACTCCAGCAAGGCCGGAAAAGCAACCCGGACCAGACCCTCACCGTGGGGCTTGAAAACATCGACGGCGAGCTATGGGGCGGCTCTGTCGCTGTTGGAGGGGTGGAACTCTATTTCAGCTTCGGAAAACTCACCGGTCACCGCGGCGCGACCGTCGCCCACCGACCCAGTGCGTTGTTCCTCGACCGCACCGGAACCGCCAACTGCAAGGTCGTAGCGCTGAGCTGGGATCAGGACACGACACAACTCGCTCGCGGAGTCCGCATCACCTATGACCCGGCGATAGGGACCTCACCGATCCAGTAGCCATCCACTCGCTGACTGTGAAGGCCTCTTCGGGATGCGCCCGTGAGTGGAGCTGTGTCCCTACCCGCCGCCAGGCGAAGGGCCAACTAGCGTCGTACCTGCCCTGGGAAATCTGAAAGGCGGAACGCGTTGCCGGACAAACAGGCTTGGCTCGATGAACGCGCGGCAGTCCTTGTTGCCCGCATCAGTGACCGTGGCATGGTGCTCTCCCACGAGGCGGCCCGCACGCTGCTTGCTGAACGACACACCACCGTGGCCACCCAGCTAGGCGTCAGTGAGCGGTCCGCCCAGCCCCTACTCGATGACGCCGCCCTTGATGGTCTGGCCGACGACATCGTTGCCTCGTTCACCGATGAGGAACCGGGCGAGAATCTCTTCGCGCTTGCCCGGACGGCGCACATCAGCGTGTCGGTGTTCGGCCGCTTGATCAGCGGCCTGGCCGAGACGTTGCTGTTCTACCAGAGCACGCCGGCCACCAGCGCCGCAGAACGAGCCGCGCGCCAACGCGAGACGGCACAACTGCTCTCCATCGCGGGCATGATTCAAGCCGAGCACACGCAAGGCCCCCTTGCCGCTCCCCCGGCGCTGTTCGCCCGCATAGCGCGGACCCTGACCACTGCCGCCGATCTGACCGACAACGACGCATTAACCCAAGCCCTGCGCCGCGATGCCACCCGAGCACGGACGGCGGCCACCGCAGCACCTCCCCCGCACTGAGCAGCGTAGAACTCGAAACCTCCCGCGGCGGGTCTCGGCGCGCAACCGAACCCTATGGAAGAGTCGCTGAGATGAGCCAGCCACTCGTGGGCCGCAGCGACGACCACACGCCCGTCGATCCGCCCGAGCTGGCCCGCCGCATCAACCGGCTCTTCGACGTCATGCACAAGCGAGCCGCGCCACCCATGTCGACCTCCGCGGCAGCGGAAGCCATCACCGCCCGCGGACCCGTTCACCTCAGCCCCAGCACCTTGGAACGGCTCCGCGCAGACTGTGGGGCTACCACCAGCCACGCTGAACTCACCGCGATCGCCGAATTCTTCGGTGTTTCCGCGAGCTATCTCACCGACGCCGCCGCCGGCCATTCGATCGATGCGCAGCTCGATATCCTCCGCGCCCTACGCGACACAGGCACAGGTGGCCCAATCAAGGTCGCCTACGCCTGTAGCCGGCCACCCGCGGCTCCGATCTGAGCCTCGGCGCCCCGCTTACGCCCCCACTGGCCTGAAACAGAGCCCTCGCTCCTCCACCGCCGGGACCGGCCTCAGCGGGATGGCCCCTTTGGCGCCGCGTCCCCCCGACCTCCCCCGGTATCCCGGGCGGTCGGACCGGCAGCACGCCGCCCCAACATGTCCCCCTGTTGCTCGAAGGCTGCTGACCGGGGTTTGGCACGGCGCAGTGGTCACCGTTCACTTTCGTTTCGTTTCGTTACGTTACGTCTTTTGTTTCGTCTCCTTTAGAGGCTACGAAAGTGCTATGATGGCTGGCATGACCGAAGCGAGCGACGCCGTGGCGCCGGTGCTGGACCGGTGCCACTACCCGGGCTGTTCTCGTCCCAGGCGGCCGGACCCGGCGACTGGCCGTCCTTCTCGCTACTGCGAACGGGCTGACGAGAGTGGCGGACCGGTCCACAACCGCGCGAACGCGTGGAAGGCGCGGCGCGCGGAGGCCTCCACGGGTGAGGCGCGGCCCACCGACGGTGAGCAAGTAGAGGCACCTGTCTCGATGGCGCGGGCGACCCTCGAACAGCGTCTTGATGAGCTGCCTCACCGGGTGTCTGAGTTCCGCCAGTATTTCGATGACGTTCTGGCCGGAATCCGCGCCGCCGGTGACGTCGAAGCCGCCGGCGCTGAGGTCGAGGATGCCCACCGCGACGCCCTTGCCAAAGTCACCGACGCTGAACGCCGCGCGACCACCGCGGAGCGGGCCGCACGAGCCGCTGATGATCGAGCAGCGCAGGCTCGTCAGGAACGCGAGGAAGCCGACGCGCTCGCTGAAGAAGCTCTTGCCGAGGTGGAGCGACTTCGCACCACTACCGAGGCGGACATGGCCGAACTACGCTCTCGGGCCGACGCAGCTGTTGCAGCGGCAGAAGCCAGCCTTGCCGATGCTCGCGCCCGGTTCGATGAGCAAATCGAAGAACGGGACCGCCACGTCGAGGCTGCCCGCGACGCCGTGAACGCCGCGCGCATTGAGTCCAGCGCAGCCCAAGCAGCACTGGCCGCGGCGAATGAATCGGCTGAGCGTGAACGGCTGACCGCAGCTCAGTTGCGCGATCAACTCGACCAAGCCCGAACGGATTCCGAGGAAAAGCAGGCCGCCCTGCACGGCCAGATCGACACTGCACGCGAGGAAGCCCGCGCTGCCACGGCCGAGGCCGCGGCACTACGCGTCGACCTCGCTACAGCTCACGCGCGAGTCGAGTCGATGCAACGAGCAGCCGAGACCGAGCGTGCCACCGTGTCCACCCTCACCGCCGAGCTTGATCGTGTACGCGCCGAACAACGATCAGAACGGGAACGCCTCGAAGCTACCCACGCGCAGCAGCTCGCGCTGGTGCAGCGCAACGCAGACGAACGCGTGCAAGCCCTCAACGACGCGCTCACCCACACGCGACAAACGGCTGGGACCTCCAGTAGCGATAGCCCCGCCCGCGCCGAGAAGACGACCCGGAAACGTCCTACGAGCAAGAGGGCCACCGCCCCGACGCCCCCCAGCGGGTAGCACCGCCCCTACCCGCAGGAAGCTGCATGAAGGCGGACACATGATCCCGAATCAGCTGCCCAACGTCTGGCTCGGCGAAGCCCGCGCACACCTGCATGCATCGGTGCGAGCCATGGCTCAGCCGCGGCTGAGGATCGTCCACGCCCGTAAAGCCTGGACTTTCGCCATGTACGTCCTGATCAACGAAGCCGACGACGCCCAACCCTCTGAACTCGACGCAGCCGCCGTCTTTACTGACGAAGCGGTCGGCCACATCACCGCGGCACGTACAGAACTCGACGGTCCGCAGCCCTCGTTCCCGCAGTGACGGCCCCCTCGGTCAGACAGGAAGCCAACGGCTGCGAGGTGGTTGATAGGTGCAGCTAATCGGCTTCTGGTCGGCCCCGAGACCGCCTGCGGGCCGCGGCAACTGCGCGATCACGAACCCACGCCGACACGGCCTGTCCATCCGCCTCGGCAGCGGCCTCAATGATGTCGCGCTCATCCTCGGTGAACCGCACCGGCACCACGGCGTTGCGGCGCTGCCCCGCCTCCAAAGGCGGTCTTCCAGGAGACGGCATACGACGATGATAATCGACTACGCAATTCTCATGCACTTACTTGATTAATCGACTACACTAAAGGGTATGAACGCAGCCGACCAAGACGACCGCGCCGTGGGTCGACTTACCGTGACTGACCTTGCTGGCGTGGTCTATTCGTCGGGCAGGGTGTTTGACGGCCTGTCCACTGGCCGTCTGGACACCGAGAACTTCCTGCGGACCGGCAGCCTTGACGGCGTTGCCTCACGCGCGGACCTAGCGCTGCTGGAAGATCTGCGCGACGCGGCCCAATTCGTGATCGACCACGCCTCCCATCGAATCGACGCCGGATTCGTGCGGGCCATCAACGCCACCATCACCCGCAGCGGAGCCCTGCATCCCGGGCAGCTGCGCACTCAGGACCAGGCCATCGGCGTCACGACACCGTACGGTCGGCACTCCCCCGAAGCCGTCACCGACGACCAGCTCCAAATCCTGCTCGACAACGCGACCCGCAGCCCTGAGGCCGAGGAAAACGCACTCGACCTGTTCATCAACCTCGCCAAAGCACAACCGTTTGAGGACGGCAACAAGCGCACCGCCGTCTTCGTCGCCAACAGCCTGCTCATCGGCGCCGATGCCGGTGTCTTGCTCACCATCCCGGTCGATGACAACGACCCCGGTGTTGCGAGAACGTTCAACGACCTGCTGGCCAAGGCCTACCTCTATGACGAACACGAGGCAGTGAAAACACTGCTACGGCGTGCCGGGCTCACCCGGATCAGTCGATAACCCCAGCGCGCCCGTTCCTTCGCCATGCCGAAGGCCGACGCAGCGACTCACACCAACGGAGACAAGGACACTCACGACAATGCGCACCGACGAAGCCACATCACTACTGACCTTTGAAATCGAGGGGCCGGGATATCCCGGCGGCTACTACACCCCGGCCGAGGAATGGGTGCGAGCAGAGCACGCCGCACGGTGGCTCGCGCTGGCGCTTTATGACTTCGGCGCCATTAGAGGTGACCGTGAGGCTGAAACGAAGCGAAAGGCGCAGGAGTTTGCGCCGCTGATCGAGCAGGTGAGCACGACCCATTCCTGGGTTGAGGGTGGCCACACGGTCACCGTGATCCGCATGGATGCCGCAGCGAGCGACCCCACCAATATGGGGACCATGGACGTTCGCCGGCGGATTCGTCAGCGACAACGAGATCTGAGCAGCGCAACCGCCACAGGAAAGGGTGCCGGCAATGGCTAGTAATGCGATCACGCGCGGGTTGGACCAAGCGGAACGATGGACCCAGCGCTGGCTCCACACCCGCATCGGAATGCTCGTTTTCCTCGCGATCGTTACGGCATGGGCGATAGCGTATGCAGGCACGCTCAAAGGCAACTGGAGTCCAGCGGTCATGATCGCCGCGACGCTAATCCTGATCGGGTTTCTGTGGATAGCCGCCTTGCGGCGTATCTGGCGCTCCACGCGGTGGACGCCTGAACCGCACGAACGTCGATCGTAGGTCTGCACCTCCAGGCTCCCGCATGATCGAACCCATAGTCGAAGACTCGTCGCGCCCGGTGGGCGAGCTGATTGAGGACTTCGACGTGATTGCTGATCAACTGATCCCGTACAGCCAGCTCCCACCACGCCTGGCCGCCTACAGCGAGGTATATCGCTACTGGCGAGATATCGGTGCGCACTCTTCGAAAAGCCTTACCGCACAACCAGGCATCGGCCTCAGCGCCCTGGCCGCGATCACCGATACCGCCCGCCGCGCCATTCGTAGCACAACAGCAAGCCACCCAGACACCGCCGTCGGGGCTGCCGCCAAGCTACTCGACCAGCTCGACACCGAGACCCGCATCATCCTCACTACCCGAGTGTTTCCACTGGACCCCACGCCCACCGCCCAGGTGGCAGCGATCCTCGGCTGCGCCAAAGCCAGCGTGTCGCGCGGGACCCGCCGCGCCGAACGCAAACTCGCCGGCCTGCTTACCCACCCCGAACACGAGGCCCTGCACCGTCACGCCGAGCGGATCGCCCAGCGACTCGGCCCCTACCTACCGGCCCAGGTGGCCGCCGCTGAACTCGCCCAGACCGGTCAGACACTGACCTGCGACACCGCAGCGTTACTGTTGCATACCGCCGGTCCCTACCGTCGCCACCTGCACTGGCTCGAAAACACCGGAACACGCGGCCGCGAACACATCGACACTACCGCCGGACACGCCTTGACCGCGGGTGCGGGAGCGCTGCGGACTACCGAACTGACTGCCCTCTTGGCGGCCGCGGGGATGCACCCTGACGCGATCGACACCTACCTCACCCAGACCTACCGCCACAGCACGATCGCGGGCCACCGCATCACCCACACCGCCGCAACCACAGCCAAGATGGCGGCCGCGGTCCTGCACGCCCACCAACGGCCACTGACCATCGAAGAGGTGCGTGCCGATATCGGCCTTGCTGTCTCACCCGGCTCGGTGGCCACCGTGCTCTCAGACCACAAGGAGTTCGCACGGGCCAGCCGCACCACCTGGGCGCTGCGCGTATGGGAGCTACCCGAGTACACCAGCATCAACGAGGCCATCGCCCGCTACATCGATGCCCATGGCGGTCGTGTCCGTACCACTGAGCTGCTCAACGACCTCCAGGCCACATACCCCGACATCAGCGCACGATCGCTGCGCACCTACCTCGCCACACCCCGATACATCACCCGAGATGGCCACAGCCGCCGGCGCACCGCCGCCGACCCCGCCCCGGCAAGCAGACCCCTCAACCAGGCCCGGGGTGTGTATCGCACCAACACCCAAGTCATCCGGCTTGCCCTCCCCGTCACCCCGGAACTGCAGCGCGGATCCGGACGCAGCATTGCCGTGTCCGTCGCGCGGGCCGCGCACATCGCCCTCGGCGGCCAGCAGAGCTTCACCAATCCCGACCACAGACCCATCACCGTCACCTGGGTGACCAACGCGAGCAACAACGCACGCATCGGCTCGCTGCGCACCCACGCCCAACAGCTCAACGCCGCTGTCGGGGACACGCTGATCCTCACCTTCAACACCCACCGCCGCACGTACACGATCGCCACACTCGACACGAGAGCACCGGCCACCGAACAACTCGCCCAACTCACCGGCCGCGATACACGAGACCCGTACGCTGCCATGACCGCCGCACTGGACAACCCGCAGTCAAGCCCCGAGGACATCCTTCGTCGGCGCGGCGACACGGACGTGGCCGACCTCCTCAAGCGAGCATGCGTGGAAGCTGGCACTCACGCCCACCGAATCGAGCCCTCATGAGACCCACCTCCGACGACGCACCCACAGCACCACTTCCCGACCTCACCGAGTTCTTCACCTGGTCTGCCGCCGATGACCCACACCCGTATGCGCCGCCGGCCACCGACCTCGCTGCCAGCGGTACCGCCCGCAGCGAATCCGTCAGCTCCCAGACATCAGACCGGGGCGCGAGCTTCGACCCAACAACCGCGATCACACCGATCCGACGCCCACCGCGAATGCAGCGCCCCCTGGTGATCCTGTGGTCGATCTTCGCCGTCGTTGCCACCATCGCGGTCGTGCTGTGGGTGATCCTGCTGTGGCCCTCACCCGAGCCGCCGGAGGCCACGAACGCCCCGACCGCCTCCGATGACACCACGACAGCCGCAGCGGAACTGCTGCGCCGCAACCTGCCACCTGGATATCGACCATCGGACTGCACGGCGACCACTGAGCCGCCACCGGCCATCGCTGGCGTGCGCTGCGGGCCACACCCCGCCATCGCCGAGGCAACGACCGCGCACTACACGCTCTATGACGCCACCGCAGACCTCAATGCCGCATTTACCGACGTCACCACCTCCACCACCGCGCAGGTGTGCCCAGGGGCCGACGGCGGCTACCAGTCCCCGGGCGCGTGGCGCCGCAACGCCAACCCCGAAATCATCGCCGGAACCCTACTGTGCGGCACCAACCAGGCCAGCCAACCGATGGTCGCCTGGACCACCACATCGACGCTCGTCCTGGCAACAATCCGCGCCGACACACCCCAGACGCCAACCCTGCAACAGCTCTACACCTGGTGGTCCAGCCACTCCTGACCAGCGGCAGCGCTGCCTCAGACCCGAGCTGCCACTCGTGCCGCGTCGTCCAACAGCCCGCACCCGAGGTAACCGACCTGCGCGGCGTTGAACACCCCTGACTCGCCCACTGCCGGGTCGAGGACCACCGCAGCGTGCACGCCAAGGTTCTCAATCCCGGACTGTAGAACCTGATTGCTGGCCGCTGGGGTCACCACCAGTGCGCTCACGCACAACGAACTCCCATCCTCGGACAAGAGGGCTTCACTAATATGGCCCCGCTCCGTGGATTCGTCCAGCCTGCACCACATCTCGGCCGCTACTCGACACAACCAGAACCGACCCGGCAGATTCGAGCGCAACCGTCCGGCAACCGACAGCTCCAGCGGTAGCCGCGCGGCAATATCAGTATGGGGAAACCCCCGCAAACTATGAAGCACCACGGCCACGCTTCCGAGCATACCTCCTGCAGCAGTCAGCAGAAGTGGCGTCGGCGCAAACGGATCGGGCCGCGCCGAGTTTCCTACTCTGCCCTTGGAGATGGTGTCGAAAACGTGTTCCCACGCCACTATTAATCGACTACACTAATTCTTATGAGTACACCGGATATAGCGGTCCTGCAATTGATTACACTTGAACAAGCCGACGACTGGGCAGGTTTCCGGCTCACGTCAGGGCAGCTCGAACGCCTTTCCGTGGCGATCCCCCAGTCATCGATCCCTGATGCCATAGCAACGATCATCGACGGATTCGACATCAGTGACGACGATGCTGCGTGCCGCGACCCGTTCGATGAAGGGTGTCGCGAATCCCTTGATGACGGGCAGGGCTGGGCCGGGTGCTGTGGGGGATGCGCAGACCGCATGGAGGGGTTGCACAGCGAGGACGAGTGGGGCGATGACTGCCAGCCATCCGAGGACCGCAGCCGGTGTATTACGTGTCGCTGAAAGTCTCCAGTCTCAACAAGACCACCGCCCGATAGACGTACTAGGAGAGAACATGATTGACCGCCTGGCCTATCCGCTGGATTCCGTCGTAAGGAACGGCCACCATACCCTCATGACCGCCCTATCTGCCTCCGGCCGCGTACTCGCTGCACTCCTGGGCGCGGCCGCGATAACCCTCGCCGGATGTCACAGCCCTTCATCGTGGACGGCGAACACTGCCACTTCCGCCACCTATCCGCCGATGCCGGCCACCGATGTGATCGACGGTCCCTTTCCTGTAGTACGTGTCATCGACGGTGATACCATCGTGGTCGAAATCGACGGTACGCCAACGACTATCCGCCTGATTGGCGTCGACACACCTGAACTCGTTGATCCGCGCAAGCCGGTTCAATGCTTCTCGCGTGAGGCCTCCGAGTACACCAAGGCGATGCTCACCGGCCAGTCGGTTTACCTCGAATACGATCCCAGCCAAGACCGCATCGACCGCTACGGCCGCGGCCTGGCGTATGTCTGGACGACCGCCGGGCAACTGGTCAACCTAGACCTCATTGCCGGCGGCTACGCCAACGAGTACACCTTCAACACACCGCACCGCTACCAGGCGGAATTCCAGGCCGCCGAGTTCGCCGCCGCCGACGAGGCCCGCGGCTTGTGGTCACCTGAGACCTGCCCCGCCTAACCCTCACGGACACGGTATCGGGCGGCTACAACCATCCGAAAGGTGGTAGTCTATACCCATCCACTTAGCGAAAGCTGTTGATCCCCACAGCATCCGAGGAAAGGACTGCACTCCATGGACACTCAGCCTGCCCCGGCCGAACACACGGATGCCCTCCATGCACGCATCCGCACCAGCCAGCTCAACGCGTTCGAAAAGTCGCTACGCGACCACCTGGAAAACCCGCCCACGACGTGGACCGTAGCCAAGAAGTCCGACCGCTGCTGGGCCATAGTCGACGTGCACGGGACGCCACGAACCGCCACCCGCTACACCACGAAACGTGCAGCCATCGAGGCCCACGGCGACCGCCAGCACGACCGGCAATGGCAGGACCGCACCCACTGGTATCTCGGAGAGGTCGACGCCCGGTCCAGACCGCTGGAGCCCGACGAGACAGCCATCGTTGACCGGGTGATCTCCGAGACCAGCCCCGACCTCGAATGGGTCGATCGCAACGGCCTGGCCTGCCGCGCCGAAATGACGTGCGCTGGTGCGGCGGCAATCCACCAATTTGACGGGCGCGGATTCGACGTCTGGGGCTACGACCGTGACGGTCGATACGCACCAGCGTATGACCGAGCGCCGTTGCAAGCCAGCCCATTTCCGGTCCGTGACGACACGGTACCCGCGGTACAACCCGCCAGCCACAGGTGGTGAGCACTGTGACTCACCCACGCCCGCTGGTGGCCTTTCACCCACCACCGCGAGTACGCTATCGGCAAGAAGTCGCGGTGGTGAAACCGCACGTGAAAGGACCGCCGTCCATGTCTGCAACCAAGGCCGTTGCCACCACCGCTGAGGAACGCAAGCGCGCCGGCCTGGCCGCTCGCGAGTTGCAAGCGCAGGCCGACCGTGCGCTGCTGGCACGGATCATGCCAGTCGTCGGCCGCAACATCGCGCAGCGACGCGAGACCCTTGGCTTGTCTCAACGCGCACTCAGTGACCAGGCCAGTGTCGACCGTATCTTCCTGCGCGGCGTGGAAGCCGGCGAACGCACACCCACCGTGGTCTTTCTGGCCAAGATCGCGCCCCCGTTGCAGACCACCGTCGCTGCGCTCACCAGAGGCATCGAGCAGGCCATGGGCATGCCGGCGCACGACTCCTAACCACCGGCGACTCCAGGGAGGGCATCACCGCATGGAACCGTTCGACTCTTCCCCACCAGGCCGAAGCGCCCAGTCACCTCCCGCCGCGGCTCCCTACGTAGCGGCCGTCCGACCGTTCCACGCCATCAGCGCCGACGATCAACAGCCCGTCGCACGCGTACGACTGACCAACGGCCTGACCTACCTGAGCTGGCACCACGTGCGACACGACGACCTGGCGGCGGTCACCCACCGACCGGCAACCTACTGGCTTCACATCGACCGCCACGCCCACGACGTTGTTGCCCGCATCCGCACACTGAGCGCTACTGGTGCGCTGCCGCCGATCGCCTGCTTCACCGAGCTGCGCCATCACATCGACCCCCAGGCCGGGTGGACCCCGGAGATCGCCGCGCTCTCACCCGAGGAGTGGACGGCTGTGCAACACCGCGTCACCGACATTCTGCGCAGCAACTAACCACCACCAAGAATTCGTAGGATCTGAATCCCCCACTCGCCGCCACGAAGCCGCTGAGCCCATCATCTCGGGTCAGTTCGACAGCGGGATAGCAGTGCGCCCGCGTCTCTGGCCGACGGGGGACTCGACCGCGCAGGCACACTGCTATCTGCTCAGAATAGCGAGTCGCTATTGACGTTCGCCCACATACGGTCAAATCCTTTGCGCTGCTTGTCCTCTACCACGGCGGGCGCGACCACCCGGAAGTGCTCACAACCCGGCCCGGCGGGCAGGTGATGACGCACGATACCGCCAGATCCCACGATCCGCTGCCCTGGGCTGTTCGCAAGGTATGCATCCATGGCATCCTCAGGCCCCATAGCGAGCCTGCGCACAGACCGCGCCGTCACGCCCCGCCGACCGCCCACGCCCGCCGGTGTGACACGACGGACGTCGTACACCGCGAAACCCGACTCGGTGAAGACCCGCCGAAATTCGTCTTCAACAGCGGTCAAGCCCGCCTCCTGGACCATCTGCGCCACACTGCTACCCGCTATCAACGTCTGACGTTCGTTGAGCCGCCGCGCTGTCGCTTCGATGAGCATCGCCCGCGCCCCGGCCGCCGGCTCCTGACGGTACCGCCCAACCATTGCGGCCCGCCCACGGGCACTCGTCAGGGCAAAAACACAGTACGAACAGCACGACTTCTCCCACGCCACACCGAGATTGGCGGATACGTAGTCATGGCAGGCTTGTCGGTCAAATCCTGCCTCTATCAACGGATACCAACCGGTGCGCTGTGTGGTGTTGTACCTACGGTCCTTCTCGGCTCGACCCTGCTCACCGGACTCGAACCCAATGACATGCCGATACGGTTGCCCCGCTGTGAGTTTCGCAATCACCGGGTCCAAGGCCCACCCTTTGGCATGCATACTGCACTTCCGAGCTCCCCCGAGCTGTGGCAGCGTGCCAGCAGAAAGCATCTCATCGGACAGCCGGTATGCGCCCTCTGCATACAGTTTCTGCGGATCCGTCGAGTCATCCAGCACGACAACACCTTCACCGCCCGCCGTTGTCACCCGCTGGTCCCGGGCGCACTGGACGTAGCGGACGCCAAACTCTCGAAACAGCGGCAGCATCAGGGACTCCACCGCGACCGCAGTAGAGCTGAACTCGTCTCCCACCATCGCCGTGACCACCACCATGTCCTCCACGGCGAAGTCACGGGTCGAGGGTTCCCGCAGCCACCGCAACAGCAGGCACGTTGAATCCAGGCCGAGGCCGTAGGACACGACCACCGACGGTGGGCGCGAAGCGTGCAGGCCGGTTAGTTCCAATTCTGGTGTGGCACAGACAATCATTCGTAGATCAGCTCTCCGCTAGGGTGGTCTATAGCCTACCATTGCTGATAGGCTATAGACCACCGTTACTTACGGCCGTGAGCCCAATCTCCGACACGAGAGGTGATGCCCCGCATGAACTCCAGCGCTTCTGACGACTCCCCGATCGCCTACTGCCTCAACGAGGACCACTGCGACGTACCTATCGCTTACACGCTCACGCCAGCGGGCATGGGGGCGGCGACCCATGCAGCTGCTTGGCTCACTTCGGGAAGGTAGGCCGGGCTCAGGATCGCCTCGATACCCGCCCATCCCAGGCTGGACTGCCTCGTAGAACCTGCACTCCCACGTTTTCTGTTGACGCAACCCATCGAAACGAAAGAAACTACAATGCCTCTCATGAGCCAGCTCCAGCGCCGACCGGTGACCTACACCCCAGAGGAGGCATCATCTCTGGCCATCGCCGCCGCCGGCCTCGCCGGGTTCCCCGACAGCGACTCTGTTCGCGACCTCCTGGCCCGTATGGACCGTGGTGAACTCAACGAAGATCAAGCTGCCGCTGAGGTGGTCGCCCGCTTCACACAGCCGGGATTCAGTGACAGGTGACGTCCTACGACACGTGGGATAGCTACTTCTGGCCTGATGCGCCAGGTGTACTCAAGAACAAATTCGGCATCAAGAACTACCCCGACCTAGCGGTTGCAGAAGCGCATGCCGTCGCGCCCCGCATGCGCGGCATCATCCTCGATGACCCCTCCGCGCTTCCCGAGACCGTCGACCTCGATTACTACCGCCGCGTGCATTACCGCATCTTCCAGGACGTGTACGCGTGGGCCGGAACCACGCGACTTGTTCCGGAGAACGCGATGGCAAAGCAGTGGCGCGATGTCGTCAACTTCGCTCCAGACGACCGGTCCGCCCCATGGGTCACCTACCGCTACCCAGCAGGGCGTCTCGTGGACGAACAAGCCACAGCTGTATTTTCCCAACTCCAGCACGCATTGAGTGACCCCGTAAACCTTGCCCCACAAGCGTTTATCCCGACGATCGCCCGGCACTGGGGACAACTCGATCAGGTCCATCCCTTTCGTGAAGGCAACACGCGCAGCCAAACCATGCTGATGGCCACCGTATGCCGCAAATACGGCTACGCCCTCGATGGCGTGCAGCTGCTCGCACGTCGGGAAGAGTTCATCGGTGCCCGCTACCACGGGCACAGCACCGGGCAGTACGGCCGCCTCACCGCGCTGCTGTTGGACTCCGTAGAACCTCGGTCGACAGAGCAGGTCACTGATCAAGAACGCCGGTGGGCCCAGTCCCTCGCTCCCCCCGGCCACGGCCTCAGCCTGTAGCCGCCCGGTAATTAGTCCTGCGAAGAAGCAGGAGCAGAGCGGCCTCGTGCCTCAGAACGCGAGTCACCGGCCGCGGTGGCGTCAGAGCGAGCAGTTTTCGACCCGTCGCTGGCACCATCTGGGCGGACCGATCCCCTTGGGGTGTTGCTACCGCGATCACTACGTCGCTCGATGCGGTTGCTCGTATTGCCAGCACGGTCGGCCGAGGGCGCGTCGGACCTACCTGGCGATACGCCGGCCTCGTCGTCCGGGCGGTCCTGCCGGTCCCGGCTTCCCTGCTTGGCTGCTGGTTTCGGTGTTGCGGCCGCGGACTCCTCGGACCCAGATGTGGTGGTCGGCTTCTCGTCGTCATCGGCGGTCTCGTTTGTCCGACCCGCGATCTGATTGCCGTTGGTGGTGGGCGCTGGTCGCTGGGCATCCTCAGCCGGGTCGGGGCTGCTCACCCGTTCGGCAGTCGCTGTGGGTTCGGGCACCGTGGTCTCGGGTGGGGTCTCCAGTGTGATCGTCGTGCTGTTTGCCGCCGGGGTGTCGGTGATCGCGGGAGACTGGACTGTCGTGGTGGATATCGCCGTTGCTCTCTGCTGTGAGCTGTCGTTGGTCGATTCCAGCGCTGGCGGCGAAGTGATCGGCTTGAGCCCGAACAGACCGCGTACGCCGTTGTTGAGACCGTCCCCGACCTGGTTGACGAGCCTGTTGGTGCCGAGCATTGGCCCGTTGAGGTCCACACCGAGGTCTGTTGCCGCGCCCAACACATCATCGACCACCCGGTTCAGCTGCGCGGTCACATCATCGAGCGCCCTGGCGAGCGGCTGCAAGGCAGCTTGCATGTCGTTCATCACCGGGTTGAGCTGGTCCCGTACGTGCTCCAGAGCCTGCGACAGCCCCTGTGCGACAGCCACACTGACGGCATTGCGATAGAGCAGATTGCCGATCTCGGAATTGCCGAAGACCGTGAACTCACCTTTGGCGGGGTTAAGAAGATTGGTCTGCAGACCGGTGATGACCGAGTTGAACACGGTTTGCGGAGTCTCCAGGCCCATCTGCCAACTGACCGGGTTCTGCCAAAACTTTGCCTGGGTTCCGGCCTTGTCCCAGCCCCGGGTGAACGTGGCCACGCCGTCGGCGTCGGTGGTCATTGTGACGTCGTGATACCCCTGGGCGACCAGCTGGGTCAGCACATCGGCGAACGAGTCCGACAGCGTGGTGGAGAAGCCGAATCCTGGCAGGTAGCTCAGAGTGCGTGGGATGAACTGGATGGGTTCGAGTAGCGGCAGCCGCCCCGAATCATAGGTGACGTAGAGGTTTCCGTCGGCGCCGACGTCGACGTGCAGCAAGCTCATCACGTCCAGGGTGTCGAGCAGCCCGTTGATGGTGCCAGCGCCCACGCTGCCGCCGGTGATGTCGCTGATCACGTTGAAGAACGCATCGACGTTGGGGGGAAGCAGGTAGGTCGGGGCAACCACGCCGACGCCGGTGTTGAGCCATGCCAGTGGGTTGAGCAGGGTCGAGGGTGCATCGGAGATGATGTCGTAGGCGGCCCCGAAGTCCCACACCGTGACATTGCCGTCCATGACGGTGATGGGGATGCCGAAGCCATTAGTGCTCTTGTGCGACGCGGTTCCGTCAGCGTTCGACAGGTTCAGCCCGACTGTGGAGGACAACGGGTTGAGTAGTGAGAGAATTCCGCCCCCGGTCCGCGAGGGGTTGCGCACCGCAATCGCGAGGATCGCGGTCTTGGCGAACGCTGGGTCGTTCAGCAGTGTCGGAGAGGCCAAAGCGAAGTTGGTACCGCCTAAACCGATGGCGGGCACGATCGCCAGCTTGCCGGCGTCGGAGAAGAACGGACCATCCCAGGCCCCGGGCACATTCAACGGTAGTTCGCCGATGAGGGTTTCGAGGATGTCGGTGTCGATACCGGTCAGATCGCCCAGCAATCCGATGATCACCGCGGCGGCATCTCCGGCGGCGAGCGCCGTCTTCACTGCTGACAGTGTGGCTTGGGTGGCGGTGGACCACTGCAACGTGTTGATCTGGTCGATGGTCCCGGCCGGCCCCAGCGGTGGGACGGCAATCTCGGGGATCGCGATGTTGCCCAGGATGGGCAGGTTGATGCCGGTTTGCAGGGCGACGAGCAGGGCGGCCACGTCTTCCACGGTGCGCTTGAGGCCTTGCCCGGCGTCACCGGGGATGAGCTGCGCCAGACCGGCCAGTCCGTTCATGAAGTCCTGCGCGGTGCCCATACCCAGGCTGCGGAATGCCTGCGGAATTGGCCCGATCGGATACAGGCCGGTCGACGCGGCGAGGTTTACTTGCGCGTCGACCAGGCGTGGCGGGGCGGGCGGTTCCGCAACGGCGGCTGCGGTGGTCAGTGCGGTGACTGTTGCTGCGGCAATGACGGTAGCGGCGAGCCGAGATACATTGGTGGACATCAGTTCTCCTAACAGTGTGTCGGGGATGAAGCGTGGTTGGCTGGCGCGAAGGACTAGATTCCGGCGGCGGACATCAGCTGATCTCGCGCGGCAGCAGGTAGATCGGCCAGCATCGAGGTGAGCCGACGAACATCAGGGTTGTGGGCGAGTTCAAGCCAGTCGAGTTCGGCGTCGAGCGCCTCTCGGTACCGGCTCTCAGGGTCGGTGAAATACTCACTGTTGATTCCGAAGAAGGCCGCGATCAGCTTGACCGTGGACTCCGACGGCCGGCTACGCGCACCTGTGCGAAGCTGCGACAAGTACGGCGCCGAGAGTCGAAGACCCCGGCTCGCCGCCCACTCGACCAGCTCCATGCTGGTGTACGCGTCACGTCCCGGCGGGTAGATGGTGTCGAACAGTCGATTCAGTTGTTCAGCAAAGCTTTTAGGACTCACTGTTTGTGGTGCCGCCATTCGGGATCTCCGTTCCTTTTTGTACTGCCGGTGCTGTCGCTGTGAGATTCCGGCTCGTTCGCCGAACCACTACTTCGAGGTCTGCGTCGTCACCGAAGGCGGCGATCATCCGCTGAAGCACGTCACCTACGTGGTTGTATTGCGCTGCGTGGCTACTGAATTCGCCGCCATCGGTCAGCTCACTGTGGTATCGGACGACTCGTGGTGGCTGACCGAGCTTTTCGCCATTCGTGTCGTAGGCGAACCGAGTCCGAATCGCTATGACGGCAGGTGCAGTGCGGGTGTGTGACACCCGATCCTCGCGTCGTGGTCGGTCGCCGCCCCCGGAGTTAGCCATGGTGTGCTGATCCGGCGCGGTCGGTACCGCGGGCCATCGGTGGTTGCCGATGGCGGTGAGCGACACGGGCAAGGGCGGTGTAGGCGACGGTGGTGACGGTTGCTGCTACCAGGTAGGCGGCGACAGCGCTGATCATGAGCTGTCGCGAGTGCGGGTGGCTCGGTCCGCTGCCGAGGACAGATCCCCTGGTAGGTGCGGCTTTTCGTATGGACCGGGCTCGAACGTGTCGATGCAGTGGCGGATATGCGCTGCCCCAGCGCGCAGCCGACGGGTCACTTCCCACGCCCCGAACAGGACCCCGACGGTGCCGACCACCCACGCCACCGTGGTCAGCATCATGATGGGTCTCCCGACTCCTTGTTCGTGCTGGGCGCTGCGGTACGCGGTGATAGACCGCGAGAGTCGCTGGCCCGGCGGTCTGCGGGAGCGTCGCTGTCCTCGGTATGCCGACCCTTGGTGGGAATCGTCGCGGTGCGCGGAGCCTGTCGGGCACCAGCGTCCTGGGTCGGGTCGTCGTCGTTGGCTTCTTCGCCGCGGTCGTCGGCAACGTCGCGGTCCAACTCCGCGCCCGGGTCCGTGGGTCGGGACTCTGAGGCGATGTCCGGTGTGCGGGAGCGGTCGTCGTCGGTGGATGTGTCCTGAACCGCCCGCTCGCTCACGCGTGGTGTGTCGGCCTGGTCTGTGGAGTCGATTACCTCAGGGTCAGCCGCATCCTGGAGGGGGCGTTGGTCGCTGTCCGTCGACTCTGTGGTCGCCACGTCTGCGGTTCCCGAGGACGAGTCGCTGCGTGGTTCCTCCGCGGCATCCTCGCCATCTGGACGAGCGGAGGAATCGGTGTCGGACCCATCGGTCGCTGGAACCGGCTCGACGGGTTGATCACCGTCCACGGCCGTACTGCTTGTCTCGGTGACCGAGTGTTTGGCCAGATCCGCTGGCTGTTCGGAATCCTCGTCGTCGGTGGTGTCGGGGGTCGTCGTCGTGGATGCCTGCGGTAGCGCCCGGATCACCATGCCCAGCATTGCCTCCATGGCCGGGGTGGCGGCGATGGCAACCTGGGCAACCACCGCTGACACGGCGTTGGCTACCGCGGTGAACGCGCGCCGTACCGGGTCTGGCATCAGGCTGTAGATCACCGCGATGGCGGCGTTCGGAATCACCATGGCCTGGTTGGCCAGCCCGAAGCCGACGGAGGCTAGTTGTAGGTAGAGGTCGCGGGCGGCCGACATGCGCGGCGCGGTGTAGTCAGGTAGCTCTCCGAGACCGGCTTGGGCGATGAGATCGGCAAGTACGTGGGCGGCCAACTTCGGTCTCCCGTTCGACGTGAAGAGACCAAAATTGAACTCGTGGTTGAGGATTCCTGACTGGGCGTCCTGGGAGGTGTACACGAATGCTGGTCCGGTGTATGGCAGCCGGGACCACGCGGTGAGGAAATCGCGCAGTAGTGCGGCCTGCTCTGCTTGGGTCACTCCCCAGCCGGGGGTGGTGGCGGTGCCGTACTCGGTGGCCCAGATCTTTTTGTCTGCGTCACCGTTGGCAACCATCAGCTCATAGAGCGCCTTGACTTGCTCCAGCGGAGTGTTGAGAGTGCCTGCGCCCTGCGAGAACGGCAGCGTGAAGTGGTAGGGATGATAGGACAACGCGTCGAAGTACCCGCCTGCTCCGGCCTCATACATCTGAGCCAGGAATCGCTGCGGTGTCACCGAGATTCCGCTGACATCGGTTGTCGCGCCGAGTGATCCGGCGAGTACGACAGCATCGGGGTTCGCGGCTTTGATCGCGGTGTAGGCCGCTTTGAGCATCTGGGTATAGCCCGCCGCGCTGACCGGGGCGTAGAAAATGACTCCATTCGGTTCGTTCCACACCTCATAGCTGGCGATCTGCGACCCGTAGCGGGCCGCGACCGCACCAGCGAACCCGGCATAGGTATCTGGATTGGGGGCGCCCGCCAGTGGAAACCCAGCCCATGTCGGGGTAGCCGTGACCGCACCGGTCAGGGTGAATCCCATCTCGCTGGCCGTGGCCACCAAGGCATCCATCTTCGACCAGTCATAGGTGCCAGCGGCCGGTTCGATGTACACCCAGGGCACGGCGATCCGCAGATCGCTCACACCCAGGCCGCGAAGCTCGGTCAGCCGCGCAACGAGAGCGTCGTGGCCGAGGTTGTAAAGGTGTGAGTCGGCTACACCGAATGTCGTTGTGGCGGCGCTCGTTTCCGACAGCAGCGAGACGGCTACCTGTTGGACTGCGTGTGTCTGCTCCACAGGGGTAGCGGTTGCCGGTGCGGTGGTCAGCACCGAGGCCAGCGTGACGGCTGCGACGGTGCCTGCGGCGAGCTTGGCCCGCAGCAGTGGAATTGGAGTGGTCATCGTCGGGTCCCCCGCCCAGAAAGTGATTGTTGACGGGGACGTTAGCAGTGTAGGCAACATGTTGACAACGCATCATTGCCAATTCGACGGAATGGTGGCGTCCGCGGCTTTCGTCGGGTTGAGCTCTGCTCGGGTGTCGTTGCGCAGGTCGTCTACGAGCGTCGAGAGCTCCCGCGAGATCGCGGACGCCTTGCGGCGCTGTTCACGCCGCACCCCCGGCAGTCCGTCTAAGGCGACAACAAGCTGCTCAGTTGCCGTCTCTATGCCGCCGATCAGGCCTTCTGGCGTACCTGATGCGCTTTCGCTGAGCGCCTCGTTCGCCACGTGAGCCAGTGCGAGTGCCGCGGCCGCGAGGTCGAGGACGCGGACCGCTGCCCGATCGGCCGCGCCGTCATGGGAAGGCAGTTCGACAGACATGACCACCCCCTTGCTGGCGTCTGACCAGCGGAGTGTATCAAGTGTATTGGCTACACGTCGTCAGATCTTGATGGCTGCATGGAGTTCGGCGAGCTGTCGCACCGCGTCAACGAGGCTGTCGCGCCCGTCCTCATCCGCCAGGTCCCGAACCGCTGCCGACAGAGACTCCATCGAGATTTCCAACTGCTCACGAATCCGAACGTTCTTCGCGCGCCGAGAGGGTGTCGGCATCGCCGCGACTGCCTCGAACGCGACCTCGGCGAAGCGCACCACGGATTCGGCGCACAACACGAGCGCCTCGGCTGGGCCCACTTCGCCGTGGCTCATCGCTGCGTCCAGCTCGGCCTCGGAGGCCCCATACATTTGGGCAAGCATCGGCACAACCGATCGCGGAGGCCGATAGCGGCCCGTCTCCCAGCCCGACACGGCAGCCGGAGCCACCCCGAGGGCTTCCGACACCGCGTGTTGCGTGAACCCCGCCACCATGCGAAACAGCTTCAAGGTCCACGCCTGACGGTCGGGCAGATCCAAATAGTCTTCGGGCGTGCCCCCTAGCACCTCAACGATCTTCACCAGCAGCTCAGTGGAAGGTGCGCTGCGGCCACTACGGACCGCGCCCAGCGTCGTGCGATGAACCTCAAGCCGCGCGGCGAGTTCCTTCCACATCAAGCCGGTCTGCTCGGCGCGCAGGGTGAACTTGGCCGCTGAGAACACCTCCGCTGTCGAATCGGCCATCCCGAAACCGTAGCAAGGGCGACCCTGCCGCCTCTGGTCACAGCGGTGTCACCGTCGGCCCTGTCGAGGGATCGCGCTGGGCTGGCCGGTCATGCACTCAGGGCCCCTCCCGCGCTTGCGACGATCCGGTCGGCCTCAGCGGTGCTCGCGTCAGGACAACTACGCCTGGATCAGAAGAAGCACGCGGACATCGCATCCCTGCTCGCGTCGAGCCCGTCGCTGACTTGGGCGTAGATAAAGGCCAGTTCAAAGCCGTCTTCCAGTTGACTATCCCCAACCCTACTGGTAGGCTATAACCATCCACTTAGAAAGGCAGGCCCGCGATGTCCACCCTCACCGTGTACACCAAGCCCAACTGCGTGCAGTGCACCGCGACGTTCAAGGCGCTCGACAAAGCGGGCATCACCTACGCGAAGATTGACATCAGCGTCGATGCCGAGGCCCGCGACTACGTGATGGCCCTGGGCTACCTGCAAGCCCCCGTCGTAGTGGCCGGCGATGAGCACTGGAGCGGCTTCCGGCCCGACCGCATCAAGGCCGCCGGCAACCGTGCGGTATCCGCATCCGATGCAACGGCACTACCCGCATGAGCACCCGCCTCCACAGCCCCGTCGGGCCGTGCTCATGCGCCCCACGCTGACACCCGACCAACGCCACCTCCTGGCGTTCGTCGGCAGATCATCGACCACCGCGCTACTCGACGCATTCCTCGAGGAACGCGCACTGCGATCCCTGCTGGCCCGCGCGGGTGGCGCCAGCGGACCGACCGCCCCTCACGGCGCACCCGACTGGATGACCAGTTACTGGACCGTCGGCTCGAAGTTCATCAGCCCGCGCCCCGGCTGCGGACCCGTCCGCGTCACGGTCACTGCCGCTCAGATTCAACGAATCGGCCAGGCGCTGTCCCCCGCGATGCGCGACCAGATCACCGACCTGCTCACCGCCACCCGGAAAGAGCAGATGCGCACATGGCAGTGGTGCCGCTGCCCCTACGCCCACACGGCCCGCAACGCCCACAGCGGACCGTGCCCCCGCTACCACCCCACCGACGACGAAGACCGCGAGCATTACCGCCGCACCACAGAGATGCGCGACCAGACCCGTGCCCTCCTGTGGCGCGTCCTCGACCTCGACGCAGGTGCCCAACTCGACCTGTTCGACCAGCTGATCTAGCCACCAAGCCCACTTTGATCCCGGATGGCTATAACCATCCATTGCATGGTAGGCTATAGCCATCACCCATTGTTGAGAGGACCACCCCATGCTGACGATCACCGACCTCTACTGCGGCGCAGGAGGCTCCACCGCTGGCGCTGTGATGATCAACAACGTTGTCGCCACGGTCGCCAGTAACCACTGGGACAGGGCCATCGAGACCCACAGCGCCAATCACCCTGACACCGACCACATTCAGGCCGACCTCTCCCAGATCGACCCGCGCCTGTTCCCCACCACCGACCTGCTGTGGGCCAGCCCGAGCTGCACCAAACACAGCATCGCCCAGGGCCGTAAACGTCAAGACGCCCAACCGGATCTGTTCGGCGAGATCCTTCCCGAGGCCGCCGCCGAGCGCTCCCGCGCCACCATGTGGGATGTCGTGCGGTTCTCCGAGTACCACATGTACCGCGCCGTGATCGTGGAGAACGTGGTCGACGTGGTGTTCTGGCCGCCCTTTCAAGCGTGGCGCATGGCAATGGAATCCATCGGCTACGTCGGCCAGATGGTCTACCTGAACTCCATGCATGCGCAGCTGCTCGGTCGCGGTGCCCCCCAGTCGCGAGACCGGTTCTACGCGATCTTCACCCGCGCCGGCGATCCCCGCCCCGACGTCAAACGCGTCGTGTCCCCTTACGCGGTGTGCCCCGACTGCGGACCGGTCCGCGCCGTCCAAAGCTTCAAGCGCACCGACCGCGCACCGTGGGGTAAGTACCGCGCCCAGTACGTCTACCGCTGCCCCAACGTCTCGTGCCGCAACCAGGTGATCGAGCCGACCTACCGCCCGGCCGCCGACATCATCGACTGGTCGCTGACCGGCACGCGCATCGGTGAGCGCACCCGCCCCCTGGCCGATAAGACCATGGCTCGCATCGCCGCCGGAATCGAGCGTTACTGGCAGCCCATGCTGGTACCCGTTGAAGGACGCGACGGCAAGAGCGCCGCCCCGGTCGACCAACCGACACGGACCATGACCACGCGCAGTGAGACCGCGCTGCTGGTTCCGACCGGAGGCACCTGGCGCAACGAGGCCGTCGCCGTCGACCAGCCCATCGCCACCCGGACCACCCGCGAGAACGACGGCATCGCCTTCGCGCCCTTCATCGCCGAACTGCGCGGCGGCTCCAGCGATGCCCGCTGCACCACCGAGGCACTCTCGACGGTCACCGCATCCGGTAACCACCACGGCCTGGTCTACGCCCCCGTCACGCGTGGCGACGTGTTCCACGGACGGTGGAACCCCACCGAGCCCCGGCCCCTGATCACGAGCTACTACGGCAAAGGCGGCAGCACCCCTGCCGACGAGGCACTGCCGACCGTCACCACCGTCGAGCGCCACAGCTTGATCACCAGCGGACCTGCCCCCGCACCGCCACAGCACATCGACATCAACGACGTGTTCTTCCGGATGCTGGAGCCCCGCGAAATCACCGCCGCGATGGACTTCCCCACCGACTACCGCATGCTCGGCACCCGCCGCGAGCAAGTCCGCCTGGCAGGCAACGCCGTCACCCCACCGGCCGCCCGCGATCTCGTCGGACTGGTCGTGGAAACCCTGACCGGCGAAGCCGCCACCGTCACCACCTGACAGCCCGCACTGCCGGGAGAACGCACCCGTCTCCCGGCAGTGCACCACCCGGGCCAGCCCCCGCCCCAAACCCACGGAGGATTCCGATGACCGAACAGCACGCCGCCACCCCAGGGCGCCCCATCGCCCTCCCCCTGACCGCCGCCCGCATTCACGCCTACCACCGCGACGGGATCACCCCCACTCACCACCAGCAGCGGCCCGAGGCTCATAACCCCTTCTACGCAACCGAACTCGGGGACGTGAACCTGTGGACGCCCAGCGGGCCACGCCTGATCGCCTACAGCACCGACTTCGATCCGCTCGACCCACACACCCGCGCCCGTGACGTCGCCGCTCGCCTCAACCACCACCTGGCGAACCTTCGCTGACATCCGCGACCCCCCGCACGAACGGAGAACCATGATGGCCATCCCCACCACCACCGCGGCACTGGCCTACGCCCGCGCCGACATCGCCGCCGCCGTCGCCGCCACCGACGATCCCCACCGCCGCCAGTACGCCCTCTCGGCCCGCGATTACGCCGTCACCGTTCTCCTGGCCAACGACGCCACCACCGATCAGACCCGCCACGCCGATCACTACCTCACCGACGCCGAGGCTTTCATCGCCATCACCGCCGACCAATAACGCCAGGCCCCACGCCACCGCCTGCGGGACCGCCCACCCAGGGCCGGTCCCGCAGACCACCGCGCGGAGTACGACTACCGAGGGCTCACCACAGGCGAGGCTGGCCGCCCAACAGCGCCGCCTCCACCGCTTCGCTGTTCCAGCCGGAACGTACCGCCGCACGCAGGGCCAGCGCCTGCTCCCGCCGGGCCTTGACGCCAGCCTGGCGCGCGATCACCGCAGGCGATCCCCCGCCGCGTCGCGCCCTCGCCATTCTCTCCATGTTCTCCCGCTGCGTCCCGCCGACCACATGAGGCCGCACCCCGCCGCGCAACTCTTCGGCAGTGATCACTCGAACACACATCGGTACATCACACTCGTGCAGCGCCCGCACGTACCCATCGAGTGCCGCACCGCCTGCCGCCACCGCAAGGGCATACCGTGGTGGACGCACCATGCGCAGCCTGCCATCGCGGCGAATCGCGAACCGACCGTAGCCGTCATCACCGATCGCGCCGGTCCACAGCCAGCAGTCTTGGCGACCCGGCCCCGCGACGACGTGGCTGAAAAACCTTGCCACCTCAGATATGTCGCGTACCGGATCAACCGCAAACTCCCGCGCCAACGCGCCCACCCGTGGAACCTCCCTACGCGCTCAGGCTCGCGGCCGCGCTGACCGTCAGCTCCTCAGCGTCGGCCGTCTCGCTGTCGCCCAGCTGTCCCCCAGCAGTGCCTGCATCCACTCCACTGGTCGACACCACCGCGGCGGCCTCAGCGCCGGCTCCCGCGGGCTCCACGGCCCCAGCGTCCCCCGCCTGCGCCCCGTCCTGGTCACTCGCTGCCGCAGCTGCATCCTGCGCGCCGACCGCCAGCTTGCCTAAGTCACGCACCCGGTTCTGGCTCTGCCCCGTCTGACTCGCAATGGCCGCCACCGTCTCACCCTGCCCCCGTAGCCGCATCACAGCCTCTCCGGCCGCCCGCTCACACCGCGCCGTTTCCTCCCGCGCCGCTTCGGCCAACTTCGCGATCCGTTCCTCGGTCTCCCGTTCAATCCGCTCGACACGTTCGGCCGCCTTCTCCCGCGCCGCCGCCACCTGCTCTTCGAGCTTCATCCCCACCGCCGCCGCACGGTCCACCTCCGCGAGAAACTCCGACAGACCATCGACAATGGCCGCCTCCCGCGCCTCCCGCGCGGCCTTCTCGGCGCGCCGCGCCTCCAGAACCCGCTGCTTCACTGCATGTTTCGTCGTTGCTTTAGCCATGTTTCCGGATGCTAGCCATCCCTTACGACGCAATCACGCTTCCTTTCCTCCCACGCCACCCACTCACCCCCGATGTCACCCTCACCATCGTCTCACCCCCGTTCACCTGCATCGTTGCTTTCCAGCCTGGTTTGGTCCCACACACCTCTTGCACTTAGGTCACGGTTTGGTCACGGCCCGTTCGGGGGCGGCGGAAAGCAGCCTTGGATTCGTCGTGAGAAATCGGTGCGCTGGGCAGGTGAATGCGGGCATCCACAAGCTCACCGCTGGCTCCGGGTACTTGTACCTGGTGCGGCAGGTGGCTGCCCACGACCGCACGCACGGCCCGGAATCGTTGGGCGACTACTACTCCTCCAAGGGCGAGACACCGGGCCGCTGGGGCGGACGCGGACTGGCCGGACTGTCGGCCGGGTCAGACAACTGGACACGCACCGACGCCGGGGACCGGCTGTGGTCGGTGACCGAGGGCTCCGAGGTCACCGAAGACCAGATGAAGGCCCTGTTCGGGCTGGGAGTTCACCCGAACGCTTCGGCGTTGACCAAGCAACTCATTGCCCAAGGGGCACGCAAGAACTCGGCGCTGACCGCGACCACCCTCGGTCGCCCGTTCCGGGTCAACGCCGGCGAAACCGAGTTACAGCAGCGCCTCGCTGAGGCGTATCGCGACCACAACCTGTCGGTCGGTGCGCACTGGAACGCCGCCATTGACGAGTCGGTACGGGCGCAGATGCGCACCGACATCGCCACCGAAATGTTCGAAGAACAGCACCGCCGTGCACCCTTGGACGAGCGTGAACTGACCGGGTTCATCGCCCGCGGCACCCGCGACCAAACCACCTCGGTCGCTGGCTATGACATGACCTTCACCCCGGTCAAAAGTGTGTCCGCGCTGTACGCGCTGTGCCCCGAGCCGATCGCCAAACAGATCGAGGAATGCCACAGCAAGGCCGTCCAAGACGCCCTGGACTTCCTGCAAGATCAGGCCGCCTACACCCGCATCGGCGCCCAAGGCGTCGCCCAAGTCGACACCGAAGGGTTCATCACCGCCGAGTTTCTGCACCGCGATACCCGCGCCTCGGACCCCGGTCTGCACACCCACGTCGCGATATCCAACAAGGTCCGCGCCCGCGGCACCGACGGCATCGCGCGCTGGTACGCCCTCGATGGCCGCCCGCTGTATGCCTCCACGGTCGCGGCATCGGAGTTGTACAACTCACGCCTGGAGGCCTACCTGGGCCAAGTGTTGGGGATGCGGTTCGCCGCCCGCGGCGATGCCCGCGAAGGCAAACGCGAGGTCCGCGAAGTCGTCGGCGTCAGCCGCGAACTCAACGAGCTATGGTCCTCGCGCCGGGCCGCCATCGACGCCGAGTATGCGGTGCTGGCCAAGAAGTTTCAGGCCGCCCACGGCCGCGAGCCGACCACCCCGGAGTCGATCGCGATGTTCCAACAAGCCACCCTGGCCACACGCGACGCCAAACACGAACCCCGCTCGCTGGCCGAGCAACGCGCAGAGTGGCGCACCCAAGCCGTCGGCCTGCTGGGCAGCGACGAAGCGGTCAACGCGATGATCGCCCGCTCACTGGCCGGGCGCACCACGACACCGGCCGAGGTCACCGCAGGGTGGATCAACGCTCGCGCCGCCCAGGTGATCGCCACCGTCTCCGCGGCGCGGGCCACCTGGAACCGCACCCATGTACTGGCCGAAGCATTGCGGGTGGTCCGCGTCACCGGGCACGCCGGAATCGACGGCATCGCCGAACTCATCACTGACGCCGCCCTGAGCGAACCGCTCAGCGTCCGGCACGCATCCAGTCCCGATACCGACCTCGGTGAGCCCGCGGTGTTGCGCCGCCGCGACGGGTCCAGCGTGTATCGCCAAGCCGGATCGCAGACCTACACCAGCCCCGAAATCCTGGCCGCTGAGCGGCAAATCCTGGCCGCCGCGACACTGCGCGACGGCCGCACCGTGCCCGCCGCCGATGTCGAAATCGAACTACTGGCCCAGGCCGCGCACCGACGCGAACTCAACGCCGGCCAAGCCCAACTCGTCCGCGAAATGGCGTGCCGCGGGCAGCGCGTCATGCTCGCCTTGGCCCCGGCAGGATCGGGAAAAACCACCGCCATGGCCGCACTCGCCCGGTCCTGGGAAGGTGCCGGGGGCACCGTCATCGGGTTGTCCCCCAGCGCCAGTGCCGCGCAATTGTTGCGTGAAGAGATCGACGTCGAAGTCGGTGACACCCTCGATAAGTTCAACTGGCTCACCGACAATCCCGACATCTCCCCCGGCGACCCAGCCCGTCAGTGGTACGACGCGATCGATGAGAACACCTTGATCATCGTCGACGAAGCCGGCAAGGCCGGCACGTTGGCGCTGGCGTCGATGATCGCAGTCGCGCTGGCGCGCGGCGCCAGCGTGCGCCTGGTCGGAGATGACAAACAGTTGTCCTCGATCAGCGCCGGCGGTGTGCTGCGCGACCTGGCCCACCTACATGGCGCGATCACCTTGTCCCAGGTGATGCGGTTCGCCTCAGCCTCCGAAGCCCAAGCCGGTCTCGCGCTGCGCGACGGCGACCCGTCAGGGATCGCGTTCTATCTCGATGCCCAGCGCGTGCATGTCGGCACCCAAGCCGCCGCCTCCGATATGGCGTTCCAAGCATGGCAAGCCGACATCGCTGAGGACAAGCACTCGCTGCTGTTGGCGCCGACCCACGAGCTGGTTTCTGAACTCAACGACCGAGCCCGGCTGCACCGGCTGACCGAACTCGGTGGCCGCGCCCCCGGCATCGAAGCGGTGTTGATGGCCGGGGCCCGCGCCAGCGTCGGGGACCTCGTGTTCACCAAACACAACGATCGCACCCTGGCCCTCGGCGCCACGGATTTCGTGCGCAACGGCTACCGCTGGGAAGTCACCGAGGTCGACCCGGACGGCTCGATCACCGTCACGCACTTGGAGTCGAACGCTCACCTGCGGCTGCCCGCCTCCTACGTCCGCTCCCACGTCACGTTGGGCTACGCCCGCACCATCGACGCCACCCAGGGCGCGACCGCCCGCTACCGCTGCCACACCGTGGGCTCCGATCAACTCACCCGCCAGCAGGTCTACACCGCACTCACCCGAGGGGTGCACGGCAACCACATCTACTTCTCCACCGCCGAGCACGACCCGCACCGGGTGCTGTCCCCGAAAGCCACCCACCCCGACACCGCCGTGGACGTCTTGACCCGTGCCCTGGGGCGCGACGCCGCCCAAGTCTCGGCCACCAGCGCGGCGCGGGCCGCCGCCGACCCGGCTGCCCGACTGGCCGCAGCCACCCAGATGTACGCCCACGCCGTCGGCACCGCCGCCGAATCACGCCTGAGCCCCGCCCAGCACGCCGAGCTGGATTCCCACGCCGAAAAACTCGTTCCCGGGCTGACCACCGCTACCGCCTGGCCGGTGCTACGCCAACACCTCGCATTGATCGCGGCCGCCGGTATCCACCCCCTCAAACGGCTCGAAAAAGTGGTCGCCGCCGGCGGATTCGACAACGCCGCCGACCCGGCCGCGGTCATCGACTGGCGCCTGGACCCGACCGGCGCGCACTCCGGTGGTGCCGGTCCGCTGCCCTGGCTTCCTGCCATTCCCGAGCGCCTGGCCGCCGACCCGCAGTGGAACGCCTACCTGTCCGCCCGTGCGCAGCGCGTCACCGACCTGGCCGCCGAACTCGCCGCCACCGCACGCCAGTGGAGCGCGGCGACCGCGCCGCGTTGGGCACGACCGCTGGTCGGCACAGACCTCGAATTGGCTGCCGATCTGGCCGTCTATCGCGCCGCGACCGCCGTCGAGGACAACGACACCCGCATCGCCGGCGCCGAGCAATACCCCGCCCGCACCCGCGCCGCCCAACGCGGACTCGAACACCGCGCAGCCGAACTCATCGGCGCTGATGCCACCACCAACCGCTACGACACCCTCATCGACTCCATCAACCCCCACATCCGCCACGACCCCTACTGGCCCCAACTGGCGCATCACCTGGCCGCGGCCGCACGCACCGGAGTCAACATCACCCAACTCGTGCGCACCGTCGCCGCTGAGCGTCCGCTGCCCGACGAATTGCCCGCCGCCGCACTGTGGTGGCGACTGTGCGGCACCCTCACACCAGCGGCGCTGGAGACCGCCAACGGTGGGCTGCGCCCGGACTGGCTACCCGATCTGCACACCGTGTTCGGCACCGAACTGGCAGAAACCATCGCCGCCGATCCCGCCTTCCCCGCACTGGTGTCCGCGATCGGCAACGCCGACCCCGACCAGTGGACACCGCGCGATCTGCTGCACGTTGCCGCCGAACACCTCTATGACGCCGACGCCCACCTGACGCATCATTTACGGCCCGACGAGTACGCCCGCCTGCTCACCTACTCGATCGAGGTGTTCACCACCGCCGACCCCTACGACCATGACATTCCGCTGCCCGAGCACGAGCCTCTGACACCGGAAGAACACGAAGAACTCACCCATCTGCACCCCGACATCGAGGACACACCACCGAGGCGACAGCACGCCCACGACGACGTGTTGGCCGACCCCAACAACCTTGCCGCCGCACTCGGACTAGACGACTACGACCTCACCGAGCCCACCGCCCCCGACGAGCAACTTCCCCCACCCGAGCACGCCGACGACTACTTCAACCCCGATACGGGGATCGACTTCGACAGCCTGAGCACCGTTCGGCCCAGCCCCGCCGCCGCGCTGGCCGCCCACCGCGCCGACGTCCACGCGCTGCGCGCCCGCTACGCCGCCGCCGACGCCCAGGTCCGCACCTTGGCCGCCCACGTGACTGCCGGTGGCGGCCCCCACGTCCTGGCCGCCACCGACGAACTGCGGCGCATGCGTGCCGCGGCCGACGCCGACCGGCCCTTCCTGGCCCGCGTCGAAGCCGTGCTCGACCAATGGCATCAGGCCGAAGCCACCTACGCCGAAGCCCTCGAACTCATCAACCACGCCCGCACCGAACTCGACACGGTGCGTGCTGACCCCGACGCCGACCCGCTCGATATCGCCTCGGCCACTCAGAATCTGAACTTCTTGACCAGCTACCAGTTGCCCCCGACCAGCCCCGCCGAGCAGTTCCATCCCGCATTCACTGAAGCCACCGCCGCTCGCGCCGCGGCAGCCGGAGGCAGCGAGCACATCGTTACCCACGCCGACGCCGACGCACTGCTGCGTCGATGCCGCGCCGACGATGACACACTGCTGGCTCGCCACCGCGCCGACCGCGCGGCGCTGCGCGACCAGCTCCACCGCGCCGAGCTTGCCGCCGCGCAGGCATTCGCCCGCGCACAGCGCAGCACCGCCGAACACATCACCGAGCTGTTGCCCCGCATCGACACCGAACTGCGGGTACTCGACGCTGCCGGCCAACACGCCTTCCAAGAACGACTGCCGATCAGCGAGCACCCCGACATCGACACCGACCGCCTACGTCGGCTCACCGATGCCCCGTTCGTGCTGACCGCCGCGCACGCCTCCGACCGCACCACCCTGCTGCCCATGATGAGACATCTCGACCGCGCCGCCCACGACGCCGGACGCCCGTTGATCTGGGCCGCGCCCGCCACCATCTGTGACAATCCCGACCTGTCACCGATCGCCACCACTGTCATCGACGCCGCCAACCTGGAGCTGAACGACAGCGCACCCGGCACCATCGTCGTGATCGACCGCGCCGAACACCTGTCCCCCGAAACCATCGCCGAACTCACCGAAACCGCCGCCACCGCCCACGCCCGGATCATCCTGCTCGACACCAACACCGCCACCTGGCCACCACCACCGGCAGCCCCACTACTGAAATTGCTGCACACCGAACTGCGCTGGTCACCAGTGCTCACCGCCGCCACCGGCCGCGTCAACCACTACGACGCCAGCCCCGACAGCAACGCAGCCCTCACCCAAGCCGCCGGACTGAACCCCGACCAGCACACCCCCGCCATCACCGCCGCCCTGCAACGACACCGAAAAGCCCAGCAGCGCAACACCACCGCCCATGATCTCCACACCCGCATGTGGAACGCTGCTCACCGAGACGAGGGATTCAGCCGAGGTGGGTAGGACCTGTGAACACGCAGCTCGACGTCGTGAACGTCCCAGCTGCTATCGCGGAATCACCGCGCCGCTATATGGCTGGTCCAGGTCGTACCGTTCCACCAGCGCCAGTAGCGCGGATTGTGCGGATCGACGTGCCATCCCGCAGGCGGCAATTCCGAGATCGTCTCGGTCTCCACACTGAACGCAGTGAGAGGACGGTTCGGTTCACCATCAGCCCGGATCGGGTTACGTTGGTCTACGGCGCGGTACAGGTCGACCGTCTCGGCGGGACTGAACCGCGTCGCTTGACTGATATCGGGGGTGGTCGCCAGATGGAATACCGGCATCGGATTACCTGTCACTGGCTGCGTGCCGGTCCTGCTCGGGTCGTACTCGACCACATACTGGCCGTCGAAATCGGTTGGCGTCCCGTCAACTAAACCCAGAATGCGAATAACACACCGGTTGCTGTTGTTCTCGTTCATGTACCCCATCGTCCGCTGCGGGTACGACATGTGCGGAAGCCCTATTCTCCGCTGATTGCGGCGCGTCGGTGTGCACGGACCCGGCATGCTGGCGAGCAGTAGATGCGCCGTCGACCCGTCGCGGCCTGCCGAAGCGTTCCAGCGCAGACCGGGCAGCGCGTTTCGTTACATACGGCGTCGTTGGTGGACGTTTCGTTACGCGCGGCACCTTTACCGCGAACGACGACCGTGGAGCTAGTCCTACGCAGGGGGCGATTGGACCACAGAACTTCAGTGCGGACCTCGTACGATCCTCCCTGGCTCGTCGCAGCTGCCAGTTCGACCCGGTACCAGTCCCGAAAGAGTACCTCGTCATACAAGCGTGAGGCGTAGCCCGACAGAACCACGGTGGCAACGCACTCATGCAAGGTGGATGCCAGTTCACGGTGGCCATCCTCAGACAGCATCTCCCTGCGGTAGTTGCGTTCTCGGACTTCACCAAGATAGGGAGGGTCCACATACATCAGTGTTCGGCGGCCTTTGCCGTATGCCGCAATGACATCGAGTGCCGGTCGGCACTCCAGAGAGACCGAGCGCAACCGAGCGGTTGCTGCCTCCATCCGACGGATATAGCTATCTAGCCGGCGAGGCATTGACGTGTGCGCAGAGTCCGCCGCGTCGAAGCGCCAGCCTGTCCGGCGAAGGGTGCCTGTCCGGCCTTGCGCCAGACATACCCAGATTCGCCGGGCACGTTCGATATCATCCAAGTCGGACGGACGGTCAAGCGCATTGCTACGCTCTGCTCGTGAGTGCGGAGTCAACGCACATGCCCGGGCCAGTTCCTCGGGACGATTACGTAGCATCCGCCAGAAGTGGACAATGTCACCGTCGAGGTCGTTGACAGTCTCTAGTCGACTTGGCTTCTTAGCCAACAATACTGAGAGTCCGCCAGCATACGGTTCCACGTAGTGGCTATGGCTTGCTAGCAGTGCGGCGATGTCCCCGGCGATCTTCTGCTTACCGCCGAAGTAGGCGAACGGCGGACGTAAGGCAGTTGCTGACAATGCGTTTGTTTCAACCCGGCAGGGGGTCATTCCGAACCGTCGACAGGTGACGGCAAATCCGGCATATCTTCATCGGTACGCCAGTTCCAGACCGGAAGCCCCGCGATCGATTCGTCTTCGTCGTCCTCGCCTCCAGAGCGATCGATAAATGCGGCTATCGCCGGGGCGGTGTCGGTGAAGATAAGAGAGGCCAGGGCCGTGGAAGTCCCGTTGTAAGGCAATACCTTCCGGAAACACCGATCATCTTCGATTGCAGTTGCCAGCAGGGTGCGCTCGGCGTCGCTGGTGAAGGGGAGCCAGTTGTGATCGGTCGTCATCAAAGAGAGTTGTTCGACGTTGGCGTAACCAGCCCGAGACACGGAGAAGGTAGCTACCGCCACTAATCGCACGTCACCTGGATCTGCCATCTGCCAGAGTTCTAGCTCTGTGGGGAAGCGCTTGGTCATTTTTCGGTACAGGTCTTCGTCGAGGAACCAGGGGTGGCCCGGTTGGTGGCGGACCTGCATCTTGAACCCGTGGGCGGCTGGCTCAATCGCCTTGATATCGCCCACGCCGATCAGGAATCTGGTGGCCTTCCCAGGCTGCCTCCGAGCTGGAGCCCAAGCCTTAATCCGGCGCTGCTCGATCTCGGCCTTGCGGTCGGCCGAGAAGGGCTCCGGGATGAACAACGATGCGGCGAACGGGTTTTTACGGACTAGCTTCCCATCCGCGGCATCTCGGAGCCGGCGGTACACCACACCCCACGGCCGCCGTCCCGCAAAGCCCGGGTGCCACGTCGTCAGTTCCGCCTCATCCCAGAGATAATGCAGCACAGCGCGTAGGGATAACTTGTTGCCGTCCGATTGCACCGCGCTTGCCGGCGATCCGGAAGGCTCGGGAGCGGCACGATTGCCGGACTTCGACAGCGAAAACCCCAGTCGCAGCGTGGTTGTTCCGTCGGCAGGGTTGTCAATGATCGACCGGTCGGCAACGGCGCCATAGCCAGATAGCTCGCTGGGAGGGAGCCACGATCGGCACCGATGGTCATGTGCGGCCGCCGTGCCGGGCATTCGTTTGACAATGAGGCTGTCTCCAGCAGCAGCGATATACATCTGCACCCCGGCGGTCTGGCACAAACACAGAGGGCGTGACCGCGCTGCTTTGGCCTCTCTGAGGATCTGTTGTCCCTCAGGGCAATGCACATCGTCAACCACGTGTTCCCCGACCTGAAACGGGGTCGCCGTGACTGTCATAGGATGGACTGCCCGGTACGCGATGTGAAGGTGCCCAACGTGTGCGCGATTCCAGGAGGGACCAACCATCCTGTGGACGGGCGGCAGCTGCATGAGCAGAGTTCACAGTTACACCCAACCGGGGGCGGAACCGACATGGACGATGCTGCGTTGGCCACGCGCTTCTTCGTAGCCAAGACCCGCGCCGGTCCCCTGGCTGACGGCGCGGAGACATATACGCGCACTGCGTGCTTGACTGTCATGAGGTCTTCTTCCCCCGCTAGTGTTTGTACCGCTACATGGATAGCTGCGCGAGTGCTGGAGCCGTGACTTCGGAGATGCGGTCGGGTCGGAAGCCGCTCCAGTGCTCATCGCCGGCCACCACGACGGGGGCTTGCAGGTAGCCCAGGGCCATCACGTAGTCGCGGGCCTCGGCATCGACGCTGATGTCAACTTTCGCGTAGGCGATGCCCGCTTTGTCGAGCGCCTTGAACGTCGCGGTGCACTGCACGCAGTTGGGCTTGGTGTACACGGTGATCCTGCTCATCGTCACTCTCCTATTCACCTACGAACTCCCACTGAACTTTGCGTGGCCCCAACGCAATCGACCGGATGGTCCCTGCACGGGCCAGGCTCCTCAGATGCCGATAGATTCCTGTGCGCGAGTCCTGCGAGGACCGCGGACGACTCACCAGATGCCAGGTCCGATGACACTCGACCACCCGCATCGCCGTGGGCCGGCGAGGTGCGTGACACACCAGCTCGCAGCCCACATCGAGACGGTGGGTCTGCCACGGCAGAACGCTGGCCAGCTCGGCGCTAGTCATCGGTGTTTCGGCGGCCCGCAGCACCGCGACCAGCTGCTCGCGAACGGCGATGGTGTCGGCCGTGGTCACGGTGCTGCCCACCCGTAGTCGCCAAGGTCGAAAAGACGCTCTTGCATCGACAGCACACGGTTCGACCACAAGTGCACCGCGGCGCTATCCCGTTGCTCTCCCACTGCCGTGCACGCCCAGGTGTGTACAGGACTGTGCGCTACCGTGTCGCGCTCAGCGCGGATCACGACGGCAGCTTTCGCCTTCGACACGGCCCGAAGTACCTGCGTCGGGTCGACGCGCGCACGATGGACCAGACTGGCGCCCTGGGCGCCGAAGACTTCGGTTCGCAGGTCGAGGTAGATGCACACCCCGGGTTGGCGCACCACCGAGGCGATCAGCTCCACAGGAGCGGCCGATTCCAGGCTCACCCTTTTGATTCGGGTGGCGACCTCGGTCATCTGAGCAATGGCAGTATCACGGCCCGGCGCCGTCCTGCGGTGCGCTGCGGAGTTCTGCCACTGAGGACGCATCCGCGCAGCACCAGTTTGGCTATGATTGAGCCGGACCCATACTCGTCGGGCAACCTCCACCTCGTTGGCGTCACGAGGGAGCCGGGAACCGCTAATCGCGGAGGTGAACTCCACCCGCGAGTGCGGAGTCAACGAACACGCCCGCGCAAGCTCGTCGGGTCGATCGCGTAGGACCCTCCAGAACGTGACCAGCTCGGAATCCACATCATTGACCGTCTCTAGCGGGCTGCACGGCTTGTGAAGCAGAACTTCCAGCGTTCCCGAGAGTGGTTGAACGTAGTGGGTGTGCGCAGGTAGCAGGCAGGCAATCTGCCGTCCGGTCTGCTCAGCGCGAGTACGCCGTTCGGCTATGGGTGAGCGAGCGTGAGACGCGGAACTCATTGGCACACCGCTCCTTCGCCGTCGGCCCGCGCTCTGTGCGATCGTGCGGACCCGGACTCTTTGAGCTTTCGCGCATCGACAGCTTGACGCTGAGGGATCAGCAGCGCCAGACCACGAGCGATACTGCCGTCCTTCGTGGTGAGGGCACTAATCTCGCGTAGCCACTGCCCCAAGCTGGGACGGTCGTAGGGAGTCAGGGAGGCCAAGGTCATCACCATCGCCATCAGGTCGTACCGATCCGCACCCTGCATCGCCCGCCACAGATCGTCGGTGCTGGACTCGCCATGGATATCAGCAACGACCGTCAGAGCCTTGTTGTAGAGCTGCCGGCATTCAGCCAGGCGGGCATCACTTTGGGAGTACACCAGCGGAATATCGCCGACACCCAGGAGGTGCCGCAGATGGGCTGCTACAGAGGACTTTTCCAGTAACAGCCCTGCCCGTACGACAGCACGATCAGTCCAAAGATCCTGCCCGTCGTGTGCACGGTTATGCGGCTGCCAACCATCCCGACTGAACTCCTCGCGGTGCTTCTCAAGCACCGCTGAGAGCCGGTACTGGCTCACGCCGTAGAAATCCGCGACCTCACCGAGGCAACGGGGCTGCTGCTCACCGGGGCCGAGCAGCTCGTCAAGGACGTCCACGACGCGACTGAGCTTGTTACGGACCTTGCGGTCACGCCGTTGCTGGGCTACCCGACGTTGCTCCTCGCGGTCACGGTCGGTGCGCCACTGCTGCCAGCAGCCCTGCTCATCGCCCTCACCTGGATGCACCGGACACCCCTTGTCGCCGGGCGTACCGTGCGGCCTTTCGACTGACCAGCGCCGACCACGACACCGGCCGCAGCCCGTCAAACCCCTTGGCGTTGTCGTGCCATGGCCGGGCAGCCAGTCGCGCGGGAGACTCGAAGACCCAGTGATACTTGGGCTGGCCGGGGTTAAACGGAGTCGTCCCCCACGGGGCGCAGCACCCTTGGGCCCGATGGACGTCCACAAGTACGGTGGCGCCGAGCCAGCCTTGCTGGTCGCAATGAAAAGCCATCTCGCGCATACCCAGCTGCGCACCGAGCTCGATACCAGCCTGGTCGATGCGGGTACCACCGTAAATCAGTACCGGACCGCGATAGTCGGTGGAATCTGTCCGATTCTCGACGTTCTTCCCGCCGATCTGAGCCGATACCAGCAGCATGGACGCCCACGGCCTGCGCACAGTCAAACCCATCGCCAACCCGTGTTCTGCGCACGGATCGGGTGTATGCAAAACATCCTGCAGCACGCGCCGGACGCACCCGAAATCCTCAGGTACACAGTCACAGTCCGCTGCAGCGAGGACCCGACGGGCACGCGCGAGTTCGTCAACGCTTCCTGCGAGGCGCACCGCATACTCGACCACTGCCGCCGCCCGCTGAGCAGTGGAACCACTGGCACAGGGCGCGGGGGACGCAACGTCGGCAGCTAGCCGGTATGTGGCACCGCACATGTCGGGAGCAGCGGCACGCAAGTTGGTGACCCGAGCGTGCTCTCGGACCCGACCGTGGACGCGCAGCCGGGGAAGGTCGCTGGGAAGAGTGCGGCTGGTCATGATCGCGCCACCGCCCTGCTCTGGTGGGCCTGCTGGTGCTCCACGAGCAGTCGGTGCAGTTCGTCGGTCCCTCCGTCGCTGTGCACTTGAGGCAGCAGCCGTGCGAGCCGGGCCGAGGTGGTGGAGTCAGACGTCGTAGCGCACGGGTACCGGACTTCCTCGGCGTCGTAGGGTCCGACCGCGGTGAACCCGCGCGAATCGACCCCAGTGATACGCCATCCGTAATCATCGGTGAGTGTGGTCGCCGCCCAGTACGCGCGACGCACCGATGCCGCCGGTTGCACGGCGCCGTGCTGGGGCAGATACCACGGGCATCGCGCATCGTCGGCATGCGCGCGCCCAGCAGGCATGCCCAGGCGGAGCATGGCGGCGATGGTGCTGGCGGCGTCGTCGTCTCCGTGCGCGTCATCGTCGCGGTGCTGTGCGCATTGGTGGAGCAAGCGGCAGGCGTGTAGCGGCAGCAGCGGCGCCCTGGGGTGGCTCCGGCACCCGCTCTTGCGAGGACGGTGTGTGGTCAATCGGATCGGCGGCCACGGGCAGCTCCACCCCAGACGGGGTGCGAAGCCGCAACCACCCACCGCAGTCGAGTCCGAAGCTCAGGACCGACCAACCGTGATTGACCATCCGTGACATAGCCCAGTACGCACGCCCGGTGGTGTTCAATTCTGCGCCGAGATAGATGCCGGTAAAGGTCATGATGTCCTGCCGTCCTGCGGGGGCTGAGGTTTGCGGCCGGGCGACTCGTCCGGGGTGCTCGACCTCGGCGCCGGAGTTTGCTTCGCCGATCGACGCTGCTGTGTCGGCTGCGTCTCGGTGTGACCATTCGGCGGTGCTGGGGGGCGGCTGGTGGGTACTGCACCAGCGCGCGCCGGCGCGGCCGAAGAATCTGTGCCCGACTTCGGGGTGTTGTGGGCAGCAGGCCCGTTGTCACGGCTGTTGTTGGCTTGCTGGCGTTCGATCACCTTCGACGCGACCACGGCTCCAGCGACCACAGGGGCGGCGGGTCCGGCCGCCGCTGCGGCCGCCGCGCCGCCTCCCGCAGCAGCACCGCCAGCGGCGCCTGTGCTGGCCGCTGCACTACCGGTGCCGGCGGCTGCTCCGCGCGCCGCGGTACCGGCAGCGGCCGCCCCGCCCGCGGGTGCGCCCGCAGCGGGTGCGGGGCTGGGGGTGGGTGTGGTTGCCGATGGCGGTGGTGTGCTCGGTGATGACCCGCTCGCAGACGGGATGCCACCGGGATTGGGATGTGCTTTGCGGCCCTTGGCTGCGGGGGCGCGGGTTCCCTCATCGCCGGGCTTACCTGAACTTGGCAGACCTACCCCGTCGGCGTTGATATCGCGGCGCATTGAGCGGCCCATGTCGCGCATCGCGGGGTAGAAGCTCATAGGGCCGGCCCCGACGGCAGCGGTCTTGCGCAGCACCGACATCGGCCCCGGTAGCCCCCGATCGCCGAAGCCTCGCATCAGCGCCCTGAACCCGAAGACCGCGCCGCCGGCGAACAGCAGCATGAGCAGCAGGATCGCGATGGGGTGCTGGACCTCGAACCCGTCGAGTTTCCCGCTCGATACTCGCGACATCAGCACCAGGACAACACCGAAAGCCGCTGTCGCGAACAGCATTTCCAATGCGTGAACGATCAGTTTGATGGCGGTACGTTTGGCAAACTCGCGCTGCGGTCCCGGCGCGACCGCTACCGCGGCGGCGGGCACCAGCACCAGCACGTTCCAGAACGCTTTGAATCCGATCCGAATGACTTCGCAGCCGATATAGCACAGCAGCATCAGCACCACCAGCACGACGCAGTTGATGAAGAACATCAGCCCGATCGTCTCGCCGCTGAGAAAGTGGGCGTGGGCGTAGGCGTCACCTGCGCCGCACGCTCGCATCGCCTGTACAGGACCGTCGTGGGCCCCTGCCGGTGCGAGTGCCTGGGTCGCGGGAGTCAGAGCGGTCGAGGCATTGAGTGCGGAGTTCCAGGCTTGTGCGCACCCGTCGATGTTGTCGATAACGCTGCCGAAGTTGGCGATTTGGATGGGGTGGCGAATCAGCGTGGTGGCCATCCATTGCGAGAGCACTTCGACCTGGCCTTCGGCGTTACCCGAGGGGTCGAAGCTGCCGTTGTTCGCGATACCCAGCGATAGCTCGAATCCGATGGCGCGGCCAGCAGCGAGCAGGCCGTTGTCACCGAGTTCCTTCACCGGGTCGTTGAGGAAAAACCCGATCAGCAAGATCACCAGGAAGCCACTGCACATCACCCCGGCACCGCGCCCAAACCCCTTGGTCAAGGCGATGATTCCGCCGATGAATACACAGATGATCAAAGCCAGTGGGATGATCTGAAACTCACCGACGAGGTTGTTGATGGCGACCAGCACGGGCGCGGCCAGTGCGGCCAGCCAGCCCAACCACGCCGAGCCCAGCGCGATTTTGATGAACCAGATCCCGACGGCACCCACCATGACCAGGAATCCGCAGAACCACCCGAGGATGACGGCCAGTTGGCTGTAGGTCATGGCGATTTCAAAGCGGTCGGTGAGTGCGGGAATCCAGGAGCCCGGATCGATAATGCTGACGTCGCTGCCTTGGGTGCGGACGGCATCGAGCATCGACACTGTGCTGATGAAGTAGGTGCCCACCGGCTGGCCGTAGGTGTCCACGATGGGGCTGGGCCAGTTGAGCGCTCCAGCGAACCCCGCCGCCACCGCGTGCGGGGCGGTCAGCAGGGCCATCATCCAGCCTCCCCAGAGGAGCTGAGTGATCAGCCACGCCCGCCGAAGACGAGGGTGCTCATAAAGCCATGCGCAGTAGGCGGACATCACCGCATCAGCTCCAGCGCCTCGTTTTCCAAACCGCGGGTATCAAAGGCTTGCCGCAGCTCCGGCTGGACGGGTTGGAGAATGTCGATCAGACCGGTGCTGCCCGCATCGTCAATCATGTAGGCGCAACCGTGCCCATCGGCGGTGCGCAGGTTCAAAACCTCGGGGTACTCCTCGGGATCAATCCCGATGCGCTTGAATTCTTCGGTCGCTTCTTCTCGCGCAGAGGCCTTGAACGGTGTGATGACCCGAGTCGGCAAGTCTTTGGTGGGAATCCCGTCGAAATACTCGACATGCTGTGCAATACCGATCAGACCGTATCGCTGCTTGCGTCCCTGGGTGATCAACTCGGTGGCATCTTCGCGGCCGACCGGAGACGCGAAGTATGCCCTGGCTTCCTCGGCCACGAACCAGCCGAACTTGCCGGGCCGACGATTCGGTCCGGTGTAGCTCTCCCGTGTGAGCCCGGCAATCATCCCGTAGATGGCCAAACCGGCACGTGCACGGGCTGTTTGACGCTTGTAGAGGTGTAAATCCTCGGTCTGTGAGGTTGTCGGCAGCTCCAGGTCACCGGTCAGCCAGATCACCGCATCCTTCTCAGCGATCGGCGGTATCGGCAGCGACTCATCGAACATCGCCCGCAGATAGTCGATGTTGGCCCACATATCCAGCCGCGCAGCGAGTTCCGCGTACTCCTTGTACGCGCTTCCCTGCAAGCTGTTCAGGTAGCGCACCAGAGCGCCCATGCTTTCGGCGACCCGCTGATCGGGGCGCAGCAGAAAACGGAGCTGGCGGGCGATCTCGGCATCGGGCTCGACACCCATCATCGGGAGAAGGTGATCAAGGGTGCGCTCAACGGCGATCTCCCGGCGAAAAATGCGCAACCCGTCGACCGAGACTTGACCACGCGTGGGATCAAGTACGGCCACGCGATCCCCCAGATGCGCCAGCGCACGCACCCACTCGGGATTAGAACCGGGATCAAGGATGCTGCACTGATTACCGCGGGCAATCAGTCCGTTCACCACCCGTTTTGCGCCTTGAGATTTGCCACCTCCAGGTGGGCCGTAGAACAGCATTCCGGGTACCTGGCGCCGACGGCTCGCGCCTTCCGGTTCGATCAGGACAGGGGTCGGTCGTCGGGTGGACAGATTGCGGGCGAACAGAATTCCGGTCCCGTGGCCGAGCCTGCTGGACACGAGCGGCGAGAACCGCGCCCAGTCGGTGGTGGTCGCCGGTTGGCTGAATTGACTGCGCGGGCTGCGCTCTTCACTGCCTGCCAGCCCGGTCTGCCACAGCCCAATTTGGGCGCTGCCGCGACGGCGACTCAGTGTCATGTCGAGGTCTTCTGCGAAGTGCGTTTGCAGTAGTTGGCAGGCCCCGTCGAGTTCGGCCCGTGAGCGCGCCCCGACCGCGATCACCGTCGTGGCCTCCACTTCCCGCTCCAACTTCGACGCCCGCAGCTTGGCGTTGTACTCCTCGGCCGAGGAGTAGCGCTCAATGAGGTCACTGTCGCTGGAACGGCGGCCTGCCCGTTGAAACGCCTGATCATCGAGGTTGCGCTGAGCGCGGTCGATCCGCGTGAGCGCCTGCTCAGCCGGACGGGTGGAAATATGCTGAATCCAGTCGATGTCGGAAGGTGTGTCCACGTCGTAGACGGCCAGCAGGTATTCCGCACGTGGATAGGCGAGCCCGCCGCGGGGAATCTGAGCTACGGCCAGCATGCTCTGAAAGCTGTCCAGGCGTTGGGAGCCCCGAATCACCAGCACAGCGGCCAGCGACGGCACCACACGCCGCCACCAGCGGCGGTCCTTCTTGCGGGACTCCTGGTCACCACAGTCGAAATGCGCCGGCACCACGGGCGCAAAGTCGGCTTCGGTGAGCCGGTCAGGGCCGCCCGCACCGTGCGGGAAAGGATCGTTGACTGCACCGATGGCCAGCCGGCGCCGATACCACCAGTGGATCTGGCGCGGGGTGGCCGGACGCGCGTTGAACTCGGCAGGAATCTTCGACAGTATCGAGGCCGACATCTCCTGATACCCGGCAAGTGATCGCGGGTCGTCGGGGTCGCGGCCGGCGACGACGGTGGCCGCCTTGGCCAGGCCGCCCACTCCGGATCGTCCGGCGGCTCCCGAGTCCACCGGCACGCGTATACCGAACACCTGCTCGTAGAACGGCTCGATGGTCAAGAAGTCCTCCCAGTCTCGGACTTCCTGCACCCACGCAGGCTCATTGGTGTAGCCCGAGAGCATCCACCGCAGCAGCCGCCGGTGGTCCAGGCGCACGCAGCAGCCCCACAGCAGCAATCCCGAGGGAAGTTGGCGCACTAAAGGTCGGTGACGCATCGCGATCGCGTCCTTGAGCGCGTAAGGCATCATGCCGCCGGGCTGTCCATCCACGATGAACTCGGCGTAGACACCACCGGAGGTGAAACTGAGATTCCCGATCACCTCCTTGGGCGGCGACAGCGCCGCCTCGCCCTCATCGTTGATCCCGGCCTTGCGCTGGGTGTGCAACAGTCCGCCGAGCAGCCAGCCGATCCGGTAGAGCGGGCTGGGTCGAGATACCGGGATCTGGCGGGCAGCGACGGTCAGTGCTGCTGTCAGCGCGAGGCCGAACAGCGCGATGGCGATGGCATGTCCGGAGTCAAGCCACTTGCGGGTCGCCCAGACCGTAGAGGTGATACCGATCAGGAAGGTCGCGCCGTCCCAGATCCGCCACGGCGCGAACCACAACCGCGTGTTGTCATCGATGTGGGAGACATAGATGGGAAAGTCCCGCACATCGGCATACACGCGGGCTGTCTGGCCGCGAAAGCTGTTCTCACCCACTGCATAACCTCCAACTGCATCTCGTCAACACCAGCTCGGTTTCAGGCGTTCTCGACGCCTTGGCAGAGCGCTAGCCGAATTGCCCGGTGGTGATGCCCCCACCGTGCTTGTCCACGGTGGTCTTCAGTGAGACGGCCAGGCCGACCGCGCCCAGGATGATGGCTGCGACTGCGACCCCGCCGAGAACCTTCCCCATTGCGGCGCCGAACCCGCGCACGAGCGCGAATGCGCCCGCAACACCTCCAACGAAGATGGCGATGATCGCGAGCGGTATCTGAGCCGATTCCCATAGCGAGGGGATGGCGGTCAGCAGATCCCCTGCGGCCAAGGTTGTTTGAGTCATTGCGGTTCCCTTTCCCTTGTGGCACGGCCGCTGGTTGGACGTGCCGGTCAGTTCGGTGTGGCAGAGCTCCAGTCGGTGGACACCGCCGCCGGAACGAGACTGTCATCGGTCGACACCGCCGGCGCTTTGTCGATTGCTGCGACCAGCCAGCGCCCGCCAACCCCGCGAAGCGTCAAGGGGTAGACCAACGGCGAGGGAGCGAACTGAGAGTTCACTGCGGTCACGCGGACCAAGACACGAGCCAGCTCACCGTCGGCGGGCACCGACGAGGGAACGCCGAGCGCGGTAACGCCCTGTACGGAAAGGGTTTCGTACGCATTGCCCAATCCGGCGATCATCGAGTCCGTGGTGACGTACTGCTCCACACCCCCGGCAGGGGTCAGATAGGCCTTCAAGAAACCCGTCGCTGTGCTGTAGGCGGGGTCGGCCTCACTCAACGTGCTCGGGTAGCTCAGCGGCAGGTCTGCTCCCGCGCCGGGTCCGCCGATGCGCGCCGGAAAACTCGCGGCACGGGGACCGAAGCGCGACCACAGCACGGGGACCCTGTACAAGGCTCGGTGTGGTGCGGCGGACTCATACGGGCGCTGGGTCACCCCGACGACCACGGAATACACCTCGGCGTCGGCTTCCTGACCTGCAAGGCCCTCCAGTGACACGGCCACGATCGTGGGCGTGTTGATGACGACTGCCGGAGTGGAAGGCAGCGTCAAGGACGCGGGATCGGCGCTGATGAATTGACTCAGGCTGGCCGCGTCCTGGGTGTTTGCCTCCAGCCAGACCGCGACGAAATCCTGGGCAAACGCACCGACCACCGCAGAGCGGTTCACCACCGCCCGTGATGGCTCGGTGAGGTCAGGTGCTGTGGCAAAAAGAAGCTGCCACAGCACGTTCAGCCCCGCCAGGGCCGCCAGAATCAACACTGCGGGTTTCCCGAATTTCGTCAGCGCACCCTGCGTGCGGCTGATCCGTTGCTGCCAGATGCGGCTCATTGCCATGGTCGTGTGTCCTCGGCGCTATACCGGCTTGTGGCCGATGATCTTCAAGCTTTTGATGGCGAATGCGGCGTCGACCGGATCGCTGTTCTGTTGCCCACCGCCGAGCACCCCCGGCAGTTGCGGAAGCTCCAGGCCCAGCGGTCCGTTCGGCTTGGTCGGTGCCGTGCTGGCACCACCTGCGGGCTGCGCTGGCGGCCGGGAGGTCTCCCGGATCAACATGCGGATCTTGGATGCCAGCACCCGCTTAATCGGCTGCACCGCTTCACCGTGGACGTTCTTGGTTTCCTGGGTCACCAGCGTGGCATCGGTGTCGTTGAACGTGTACTGCACCGTGGTAACCACCCGGTACTGCGACCACGGCTTCGACCCGCTCGCATCGGTTCCTACCCAGCCAAACTCACCCGAAATCGCCGTGATCAAGTGCGTACCGGGAAGCTCGATGTCGATGACCTGGCCGTCACCGCCGCCGCGCACACACACGAACGCCGCGTGGGGATCAGTGCCGGCCATCGTCTGTGCCGACGTCGACCCCTCTGCGCACGAGCCCAGGGCATCGGCGGTGAACGAAATCGGGCGGTCCAGCGTAGGAGCGGGGGCGGGCGCCGGCGCCGCCGAGCGCGTCGGAGGCAAAGCCATCGCGTCGGCCCCGTTCGGAGCGCCGGTGGGCTTCGGCTCATCCGAGCCGTACACAGCGACCGCCCCGACGATCGCCACCAACACGGCCACCAGCCCGGCAGCACCGAACCCCGCAGCGACCTTGCCGTCAAACCTGCGTGCCCGGCGCGGTTCCGCCGCGTCCGTCTGGCCACCACCAACAGGTCCGGTGAGGGCTTGTCCATCGACCGGGTAATCGTCGTAGTCCGCTACACCCTCGTCGGGATCAGCGTAGTCATCCTCCGGGTCGCGGCAATCCCCGAATCCGCGCTCGCCAGAATCATGGTCAGCGTGTTCGTCGGCCGGATCACGGTCGTCCTCGTCCAGGTCGATATAACCCGTTTGGGCCTCTGCGGGAAGGGTGAAGGTCGGAGCCTGAGGGAATCCGAAGCCGTCGTCGTCCTCAGCGGCCAAGTCGTCGGACCACTGGTCATTGGTAAGGGTCATTACCGTCCCCGTTCGCCATGCTGCAAGGTCGATGCACTGCGTGAACTGAGCTGACGGCGCTGGCCTCTACGGCTGACGCGCGGCCCGGGTCGCTGGGCCCGTTCAGGCTCAGGAACCTGGTAGACCAACGCGGCCGGCCACAGTGCAGATCCGCCCACCGAGGAAAAACCACCACCGACAGTGTTTACCGATGAATCACTCCAGCGCGCGGCCGCGAACCGATCCGTACGGCGGCATAGGCGGCGCACCACAAGCGCCAGCAGCACCACAAAAAGCAAGCTCAGAAGGCCAATCGCAGCGAGCGCGACCAGAAACGCTGCGATGGGGTAGACCATCGCACCGCCCATCGCTACGCTGTCCGTCATGACCATCATGCTGACAGATTACGCAATAGAAGGCAACACGTAAACACATGGTGTTCACATCGAGTGTTGACCGATACGACGAACTACGCCGCGAATGGATCGCTGAGCACGCGGGCATCTTCTCCATGCAGATACGTCGCGCAGAGCTGCTTAATCGAAGAATTCGCCGACGTGCCCGCGACGTCGCTGGCGCCCGACCAAGCCCCTACAACGACCACCCCAGTCACCCACTGCTCACTCGAGGCGTCAAGACCGTCGAGGGTGTGCTGGAAGTCGTCATCGTCATCGCCGCGGCCGTGTTAGCTCCCCTTGGTTGGCCGCTGGGCAAGCTGATCTATCACCGCAGCGAATCGCTCATCCCTGACCGGCTTCGCTCGTTTCCAATCCCCGCATTCCTCTGGGCAGCAGTGGCACTGGGGGTGCTTTTGGTTCTGCTGTACCGCCCCTCGGACACCCTGACTAGTACAGTCCTTGCGCCCTGGCTGCTCGCACAACTTCCAGCAGCAGCGCTCACAGCCGGAATCTACGGAATTCTCAACGGCTGGTTGGCAATCGACGGTTCAACCGACTGGTGGCCACTCTCACCCACGGCACCGACCGTGACCCTCTCTCTGCCGCTGCTACCCGATGACATGACCGCACCATCGCCGTTCCGCACCATCGAGCCAGCCGATCCGATTGACCGCACACCCTTAGGCGCCGGTGCCGTGCGTCCGATGCCGCGCTCAGCCAAACTCATCGTCATCGGTCTCGTAGTCAACGCAGCCGGAATCCTCTGGACCCTCGCAGCGGTAGGAGTAGGAATCAAAAATGTTGCAGAACAGGCATTCACGCCCAGTAGCACCATCGGATCAATCTACTGACCCGAATACGGTGCATCACCGACGAACCGGGACGCTACCCACCTCGCCCACGACCACATCGGTCGATTCGCTCGCACTGGTGCAGTCCTGAAGGTGTTGGGCCGCCGCACGCAAGTGACGCACCATCTCCCACACCGTGAACACCACCCCGGTACCCCCCACGGCCCACGCGAGCGCCGTCATAATCCCACCTCCGTGCCGCCCACTACCGACAGGCCAGGCGCGGGCCCTCGATCCCCCATCTCACGCATGAGACGCACAAGATGAAGCTGGGCGTCGATGCCGGTCCGAACCCTAGTCTCGGTGAGATAAACGCTTGGTACACCGAAGAAGTCAGCAACAATGCTCAGCTGTGCATCGAGTGCATCGCCCCTGTAGCCCAATCGCAACTGCTCTAAGACTGCCGCGCTGACCGCAGAACCACCACGGGCGGACATGGCCGCGGCGGCGGCCGCCGAATTCAGCGGGGGCTCCGTGCGCGTATGCATGACGTCGAAAAGCAGGTTGATCCGACGTGCAAGCTCAGGGTCACGCCGCACTGTCGCGATCCAGCCACGCACGCCGCACCATGCGGCGAAGCCTCCCCTGCTCCACGGCCCCAGCGCTCCCATCCCGGCCGTGAGCTCTGGCCAGGATGGCCTGAGTCGTCTGATCGTAAAACTGTAAAAAGACGGACCAGTCAGGTATTTCGACGCAGGTTCCCACCCCGCCGCGGATCAGCAGCCGCGCATGTTCGCGGGTCGGTGGCAGGAGCTCCTGCCAGCGCAGAGTGGCACCGAGATCGTTGTTGAGGTTCTTGCCACCGTCGTTCTGCCCGAACCCTTGCGGCCGTCGGTTGGTCAGTCCCGACCAGTGCTCGGCCGCCGTGAGAAGTTCCTCCTCCCGAGCGCCGAACATAATCACCGAGGCTGGAAAGATATCGCGCAACTCGTTGGCATACACCGCCCCATACACGGTGTCGAGCTGTGAGGATGCCTGGACGGCCACCATCAGATTAATGCCGAGCCCACGACCTTCCCCCACGATGCGTCGCAGGTTAGGAATCGGTGCCGTATTGGGAAGTTCGTCAATGACCATCAGCAGCCGATGCATCGTTTCCCTGGTCGACGTCTTCTCGCGCCACCGACGCACCAACGAATCCAGCAGAGTCACCGCGGAACCGGCCACAGTGCCATCAGCCGGCGCCAAGATGAACAGGGTCGCCTGTGGGTCATCAAGAAAATCCGGTGTGAACGGTTCAAACCCTTCACGATCGAGTAGCGAGGTGCGCAGCCAGGGAGTGATCGCTTTACGCATTGTGATGGCCACCGAGTCACGTTGACGGGGGTCCATTTCCATGATCCGTGCCATACCCATGGCCAACGTTGGGTACTGGTGGCACAGCGCGGCGGCCTGTACCCACCCAGGCTGGGTGCTGTTCTCGGGGTCGATGTTGTCGACTGCCGTTAGAACCCAGTCCATGCCCTTGCCGTTGCCCTCCGGCGACGCCGCGAAGAGAAACGCCGCCAGCGGCCCGGCGGCCTGCGATTCCCATACCCCGCCGTCAGAGACCTGATCAGCCCCCGAGCCCAACCCGACCGTCGACATCTGCATGATGGTTTCGGCCACGGTCAGGGCTTCGTAGGGACTGTCGATCGTGACAGTCGGGTCATAGATGTTGGGAACCACGCCTTCTGGATAGACCGGCGATTTCAGCGGCCGCAGGTCCAGCAACGCCTTTGGTCCCCATCGGCGTTCCATGACGTACTGCATGAGATCGTCCTTGGACGAGACGACCACTGCTGGGCCTCCCCACAACGTGGCGGCCGGCGCCAGCAGGCGCCGACTTTTGCCCGTCTCGGTCGGTGCGGACACCAGCACATGTGCTGCGCTGCTCGGCACGAACATCTCGTTGCCACCGGCACGGCGGCCGAAGCCGCAGTACGGCGTGGATGGCTTGACGTACATAGTGTTTCGCCCCTTCGCTTAGATGCGCGCAGTGCCGGCCAGGGTGCCAGGAGACTCGTCTAACGCCACGCGTAGCGCCATCACCAGACAGTCGCGCTGCCGCTGACTCAACCCGGCCAGCCGGGCTACCGAACGAGCCATCTGTGGGTCGACGGTGATGCACAGCAGCGCGGCGCGTGCCCACCCCGGCTGCACAGTGTCCTCGGGATCGGCGTTGTCGATCGCCGCACGCACCCATGGCTCGCCTTCGCCGCAGCCCAAGGGACCCGGCGGCGAACAGAATCACCGCCAGGGCACAACCGCATGGACCTCCCAGGCGGTGGCTCCCGACTGCTTACCTAGGCCATCCTTGCCGAGCTTGAGTAGACCGTGAGCAAGGTCGAGTGCGGCATCCATGCTGGACAGAGACGCGACCGCTTCATCCAACGACATGACCATACAGTGACACAGTGAGTCATAGTTAGTCAACGAGAAGACGTAAAGTAAACAGCACTGTGCATTGTTCGTCGTCTACGCGCTGACGCCTTCTGGGGTCAGCGCCGATGCGAGCGCACGGGCCATATCGTCGTCAGTGACATCGAAGGCGGACCGGTCGTCAGTAGCGAGCTGTCTCAGGCCCGCAGAACCCAGCGTGTGCAACCTGCGGGCGCGTTCCCGTTTGCACGCGAGCACCACCTTGCGGGCGTAGCGACCGTTACCCGCGGCATCGAGCGCTGTGCCCTCTTTTGTAGGGATGGCGCGAAGACGGTCAGTTTCTCGCCGTAACAGTTCCCACGCGCTTTCGGCGACGGTGATCTTTTCCTGCTTGGCGATCACCTGGCCGATAGCGACGATCTCCTCGGCGTTGTAACTGTCGAAGGTCAACGTGAAATGGAACCGGCTCGCGAGGCCCGGATTGGTTGCCATGAAACGGCGCATCTCCGTCGGATACCCCGCCACGATGACCACAAGACGGTCGCGGTAGTCCTCCATGTACTTGAGCAAGGTGTTGATGGCATCTTTGCCGAACGAGTGCCCATCTGTCTCAGGGGCGAGCCGGTAAGCCTCATCAATAAACAGAACACCGCCCAGGGCCTTCGCAGATCTCTCATCTTTTCCGCAGTCTGCGACACATAGCCGACTACGACATCTTCCTCAGTGACTTCCAGAGGCGTCGGTCGGTCGACTTTGCCTAGACCAAAAGGATTTGGGCGACACGCCGCGCGTAACTCGGTTTCGCGGGCCCCGGCGGACGCTCAAACACCATGTGGTTCGCGTTGGCGGTCCCGACCTCCTCGCCGTGTTCGGCCAGCAGAAGATCGATCTCGATTTCCGTGCGCCACACGGCGATCTGTTCCTTCGGCCCCTCAAGACCGATGAATGCAGCCAGCCGCTCTTCTGCCCGGGCCAGCACTTCCCGTCGCGTGGCGTCACGGTCTGCTTGATCACGGGCAGCGCGGCTGGTCCCGGTTTTCGGGTCCCACTTACTCGGTGCGGGAAGCGATCGTTTCCGGATCGGTGACTTCTAACCCGAACGTGCGATCGTTGAGGGCGATGTGCGGCACCACGTTCGAAATCCGGCCACCTGCACGCGGATTCCGGTCAACACGGACTCGCTGATTTCTTCTGTCTTCGCCTTTGGTGGCGAAGCACTAAAGCACGACAGAACAGCGCATCCCGTGTCAATACATCGTTGACGCGTGCTCCCCGCGCAGCCAGACCATCGGTGGGGGTCGGCTTCCCGTCAATGACTCCGCTGTGCGGCTTGTAAGGCAGGCTGCATCAATCCCAGACTGGCTGCTTGCCCAAGCCTCCAGCAGGCTTGCCGCCCGCGCCAGATACACGTCTCGTGGGCTTTGAGTGCACACCCCTACTGCCGTCAACACGTCGGGCCAACGCTGAGTCTTGGTCGCCAGACATGCGCGCACGTATCCGGTTTCGGGATGATCTGGCCGGCAAGCGCATCGAGTATGGGCCGCTCGCCTGCTGGAACTGGTCCGGACGCGATCAGCGCGGATGCATAGGCCAGGGTGCGCGGTGATTTGATCAGCGACTGGAAAGCGCGCGTACTCGATGTCGAAGGACGCGGCCCAGATTAGCGGGGCCAAGCTGGAGCCTGGCCTAAACCCTCGCTCTAGTCGCTCGGCATTCTCCGAGAGCTTGATAAGCACCGCCACCGTGCGTTCTCCGGTGGCGTAGCGACTCAACCATCCATCCGCCAGCGCCGGATCGTCTTGAGGTCGCAAAGAACGAAGACTTGCGCTGCGCGTTCGGGTGCTGACCCCATCACCTTCATTGCCGCGCGAAGGGCGTCCAACGACCGCTGGCTGATCATGCACGCACCACCAGGTGCGAGAGGAACTGCGCCTCATTGCGCGGCCGCATGATGCTGAGGCGGGACTCCTTTGCACACTTGGTGTACCGGAGCACGAGTTCGTCGCCGGAGTGCTGCACCAACGTCACATCTGCACTCGGTTCGGCGACCTCGCTGAGCGTGATCAGGGTGTGGTCCGCGCTCCGCCAGCCGTGAGACCGTGCCCAGTGCCGTCAGCGACGATGATATTCGGCGAGCGCACAGGCTCGCGATCGTTGGCGATGCTGATGCGATGAGAGTTGTCGAGCAGCGGCTGCCATACCTGTGGGCGCTCAGTGTGAATCAGAATGACCGATCCGGCCGCGCTGGCCCTCAACAGCACCGGAATCACCGTGTCCAGAGATGCACACAGCGAAATAGTGCTGGCGCGCAGCGGGCTCGGTCAGCGTGGCATCAGGAACGGCACACTCGGTAACCGTCATCCCGAGCATCGGGCCACTGGGCCCCACCGGCACTTTCAGCTCGGCTGGGCTGGTCAGACGCCGCGGCGACATCTCAAAAACGCAGAGCCCTGTCGCCAAGCGGCAAACTCGCCAGCAGCGAGTCGAAGCACCGCCCGACGACGGGACGCAACGTCAACAGGGGTGGATGTGGCAGCGGCGCGGCAGAGGTATGAAACCGGCACCACCGCGCCCAGCGGCGACCACCAACCGGCCCGATCGGCTGTCAGGGCGGACCGCGGTCACCGTGGCATCAGAGCGCAACCCTCGTCCAGACATCGTTGAGCACACGTGTCGTGAGGTCCTTGCCCGCGATCCGATAAGTCGTGACGTACCCGACACCGTGTCCAGATAACTCCAGCTCCTCACGAATCCGGGTCCAGCTCTGCGCCGGCGAGCAGGGCTTCTGTGGCCTGATCCACCTGGTCGGCAGTGCAGGTGATTGCCCGGGCAACCGGAGCGCAACACCGACTGGCGCACCTGCTTCTGGTGGCCGCCGCCGCTGCGGCCGCCGCGTCACCCTCGATACACCATTGCCGCCAGGCAGGCCTGCGGGCACACAGGCGCAGCACCAGCCAGGTAGCGCCGCTCCTCGACCGCGGCGCGATCGGCGATGATCTCCTCATACTTCGGGGTGTAACGCCCATCAGAAGCCACTCTCGAGCGCCCGCTGGACACGATGTCCGCCGAATGCAGCTCCAGGCCGGCGAACTGATGAAGCTGATCGATAACAGCCTGCACAGGAAACCAGATCTGTTGAGTTTCTTCGGCACCCGCAGGCACACCAGCGACCGTCGGCGCAAATGCCTTTGCCGTGCAAGGCAATCATGGTGATTGCATACTGCCCGTCCCACCGCATCCCTACCGCGCCCGCCCCGGGCATGTCGACGGTGAACGCCGCAGGGATTCCCCGCCCGCCGCATGCTGCGCCTTCCCGCTGCGTCGGAAGTAGTGAAAGCGCCCGGCGCGGACCAGGCCACCCCCACGCGGTGGCACCGTTATAGCTGAGCGTGACCAACAACAGCGCAGCTATCACGATCAGCACCGCAGCCCACCACAGCACCGGGGTGATCGCGACGAGAACAGCCAGCGCGATCAGTTCGGAAATGACCACCAGTGACAGTCGAAAATCCAAGCGCCACCGTCGAATTTGCTCGTTCAAACCGGCCTTGGGGCCGGGAATATGCTTTCGTCTAAACATCACCATCGGGATCGGCTCTTTCAGCTTCGTCGCAGATTTCGACATAGCGCCGACCGCTAACACCGCGCCCAGCAGCACCGCCAGTGTCTGCAGGTACCCACCAGCGCCATCATCATGGGACGGCGGTCCGGGTTCGGGGTCAGGTGGTGGTGGCCCAAGGGGGCGCGCGACAGATCTCTCCCGCGGCGTCGGGATCGGCGGCACGTCGTAAGTTCAACGCGGCCACCGGGTCGATCGCACCGCAGCCCAGGCGGTTGTCCACGACGGCGGCCGGGGAATGGAGCGGCCTGAGCTTGATCTCGGTTGATCACCTCGATGGGCCGGTAGATCGACGGATACTTTTGCCCGGATCAGGGCTGCCAGACCGGAGACGTAGGCCGCCGAAAAGCTCGTGCCACTCATGGGTTTGAGCGAATTGGTTTCCGGATCGTGAGTTCCGTTGATCAGGTTGCCTTCTTGGTTGACGCCCTCCACGAACAGCTTCCTTGGTGCGCTCGCCACACACCACCCACGGCCCGCCCACGCTGATGTCCGTGCCCTGGTCATCGACTTTGGCGGGCTGACCCTCATTGTTGGTGGCGCTGACTGACAGAACGTGGTCGGAGAATCCAGGCCGTGGGTGCTGATGGTCACTACCGAGTTCCAGTTGCGTGGGTCTTCGACGCTGGTGGCATCAATGTTGGGATTCTGTGCGCGCACCCGGGAGTGGACGTATTCCCTGCTGCGGCAATCAGTACGGCATCCTTTTCTACGGCGGCGTAGCGCAGTGCGGCGCCAAGAGTGGTCTGGTCGACGGGCTTGAGCACAGTGGGATGCACGCCACCGATCGACATGTTGGATCACGCGAGCGCCAGTAAGCTGGCCTGCGGCGACCACCGCCCTGGCCAAACTGCTCACCGTGCCCGCCCGGCGGTCCTTCCTCCGAGGTCGCAGACGCGGGCCACGGGGGTGAACATTTGCGACGACTCGACGGATCGATATGAGCTCGACTTCCGGTGCGACGCCGACTCAATGGATCCGTCAGCTTCGGACGGGGCTTGCCGCGAGGATAGCCGCGACCGTCGTACCGTGTGCGTCGCAGTCTTGAAGACCGTCACCGCCATCCATGATGAAGTCGCCGCCGCCGCGCAGTCTGGGCAGCCGAGGATCTCGGCCAGACTCCAGTGTCAATGAGCGCTACTCGATACTCCTGGCGCCCCCGGCCTGCGGATTCCCACAGGCGGGCAGATTCATGAAGGCCTGCGGAGCCGGGTACCGCCGCCGGGTCGCGTACCGGCGATCAGCCCGGTGGCGATGCAGTCGAACTTGTGCTTCATGGGCTCGTCGGGTCGTGGCGTGCCGTCCGAACCGCGAGCGGATCAACAACCGGCGGCGTGATGGCTGCTGCGCCGACGGGGCGCCGACCAGTGGCCAGGCCGCTGCCAACATGGCCACTGTGGCCAGTACCCCCGCGCGTTGGCCGATCATCACATGTTCCTCGCCAGGTAAATCAGGTTCAGAAGCCAGATCGCCATCGGGGGGATGACCACAATCAGCAGGTACTCGATCCATTCGATGACCTTGAGAAAGACCGGTGAGAACACCTTCAGGGCACCACCGCTGCGTGACCAAGCTGGCCGCACCGAGTCCGAGCACCACCGCTGCCGCGATGGTAGACAGGTGAATGCGCTCTCGCCGGCGAGAGCGTAGTTCGCGGCCAAGATAAGCGAACATCAATAACCCGGTGGCTACCACAATGATGGATTGCTCCCGGCTGGCGAATGCCCGGCCTCGCATCACCAGAATGGTGGCCAGCACGCCGATGTACACCGTGGCCAGCCACCAGCGTCCCTGCCCGGGTATCACCGCCCAGATCGAGCCGCCCACAAAGAAGACTCCGACCGCACCAGCAGGGCGGTCAGGTAGATGTTCTTGGCCTCAGCCGAGCGCCGAAGTTGCTCCACGGTCGGTGTGCCCTGATGTCCGGCAGCGACCAACGCCTCGGCGGCAATAGCATCGGCATCAGCGAAGGTGTCTTTGCCGGTGACGGTCGGAAACGGTGGGATCGGGATACCCGCCATCCGTGTAGCCAGCTTGGGTGCGCCGGTGAGGACGAAAAGGTTGACCGCCAGCACCGCGACCGAGAGGTTCTGCAGTGAGACTCCGACAAGCGCGTAGATCGCCGCCAATATCGCTGTGGCGGTACTGATGAGAACGCCACGCCGCCACCACAGATCCGTGGGGCCGGACTCAACCGCCATAAGGCCGCCGCCACGGTCGCTGTGACGACCGCTGCGAACAAGGAGGTGCCACGCTCCGGGATAGCCAGGAGTCACCATCACCGCCCGCTGCCGGGCAGGCGATCAGCACACCGGAGAGCCACATTGCCGTCGCAGTTACCGAGTCTTTAGCTCGCCACCACACCAACGATCCAACAACCAGGAGAACCACCGCCGCACTCGCGGCCGCGACACAGGGAATCAGGTTCCAGTCTTGACCGCTGTCGAGGTTGCGCCACCAGGCCAACCCCAGCAGTGCGGTCACTGCCGCGACAGCTGCTGCCACCACCACCCCGGCCACGCGGCGCGCAGTCTCAGCGGTTACCACTGAATGCTGCTGCTGATTGAGTACCGCCACTGCTGAGGAGGGGGACTCGAAGATCGGGGTGAACTCGACTTCGGCGTCGATGATACCAGGCACCAGCAGCCCGCCATCACGCGCACACCTTGCTGCGTCAGGCTCTGGGTACGGTCCAAGGGTTGCCCGTTGATCAGCGTCATCCGCACCACGCCTGGGCTGATCATGCGCTTCCGTCATCGGGGCTGCGCATTCCGTCTTCGTTACCCTCACGGGTCAGTAGGACGCGCACCAGCGAATCAGCGACAGCGGCCACTGGCGAGCTTGCAGGCAACGTGAGATCGTGCTGGCGGCCTTCAAAAAGCACCGCCACCCGTACCTGTTCGGCCAGCCGCACTCGTTCGGCAGCAACCGTCCCGACTGGATAATTGTCGGTCACCGCAACGTCAGTTGATGTCATCGCCGCTCCTGCCCATACTCATGGCCAGGTGTCGGCCACTGCGGCCGAGCACCGGATCTTTGTCTGCCGCGCCTGCGAAGCCGTCGATGTAATTCGAGGCCGCTGTTTCGATGAACGGCCTGCTGGTTCTGCGGTGCGAGCCGATCGAAGTTGATGGCCGTGGCATCGCTGAGATGCGGGTCGTAGGGAATGTCATGGACTGCCCGCACCGCTCGCTCAAACCCTTCATAGAGATTGCAGTACAGCCTTGGTGGGAGTGACTTTGTTGACGTTGCTGACGACCATTACCGCCGACCGCACCAGATGCGGATAACCATGCTGCATAAGCCAATCCACAACCGCTCATGCGCAGCTTCGGCCTGCTTCGTAGCGCGTGGTGGTGGGAATCACCACAACGTCTGCCATCGACAGCACAGCGGCAATCACATCGTCACTTCATCTGATTTCCGCAGTCGAGCAACGCGATCGGGTACTGCCGAGACAGGCGTTGCCAAGTCATCGCCAGTGCGTGACCGGAGATCACCTCGTCGCCAGGATCGCCCGCGAGAACCTCCAAACCGGATATCCATCTTCGCCCGGGCGAAAGCTGAAAATCACTGTAAGAGTGCAGATTCTGATCCATCAACAACCCGCGCCACGTTCCCGTGCTCGGCTCATTGATCCG
>NZ_CP079866.1 GCF_025263565.1 Mycobacterium sp. SMC-8 | reverse complement strand
CATGGCGAGGTGTTGAGGGCGCCGACGAGCGGGTCGAGCATGGTGATCGCGTTCGCTGCTTGTTCGGCCAGCGGTCGCAGGCCGGGGCCAGCTTGGATGGCTTGATCGGCGGTAGGGGCGGTGGCCGAAAGTTGTTGCAGTAGTGGTCGGAACTGGTTGATCTGGGTGCCGGCGGATTGTGCTTGGCCGAGGATTACGGCGAGGGGGGTCAGGGCGGTGCGCACGGTGGTGTCGAGTTGGGCTAGCCCGCCGGCGAGTTGATCGGCGCCGTCGGTGAGTTTGGCGAGGTCGCCTTTGCGGGCGTTGCCCTCGGCGACTGCGCCGGCCATTTTGTCTCCGATCTGGCCGTTTTGCCAGGCCAGTTCCGCTTGGTCGAGGCGTTCCCCGGTAGGGCGGGTGACTCCGGAAACCTTGGTGACACCGCTGACTTGGGAGACGCGGGAGGCCATTTCGTCGAGGTCGGCGAGTCCTTTGCCGGTGCGCATGTCGGTGGGGTTTTCGACGACGAGGAATTGGGTGATGACGATGTCTTTGCGGAAGTGTCGGTCCAGCAGCTGGTAGCCCTGGTTGCTTGCGGTGCTGGCTGGTTGACCTTTGCGGTCGTCGTAGCTGATTTTGATGGTTGCTGCGACCGCGGACAGTGCGAGCAGGATGACGAGGCTGACGATCAGCAGCGGCACGGGGCGACGAACCACGGCCACGGCCACCGAGTTCCAGTAGCGGCGGGTGCGATCGGATTTGGGTTCCCCGATGCCGCGTTTGGCGGCGATCGCCAGTACTGGCGGGAGCAGGGTGACGGTGGCCAGGAAACCGAACAGGACGGCGATGGCGCACGCCGGGCCGAGGGCGGCGAAGACGCTGAGTCGGGCAAAGACCATGGCCAGGAAGGCGAAGGCAACGGTCGCGGCGGAGGCGAGGATGACGCGTCCGATGCTGGCGGTGGCGTGGATGATGGCTTGGTCGGGGGGTACCTGCGCGCGGCGCTGTTCGTGGTAGCGGCTGATCAGGAAGACGGTGTAGTCGGTGCCAGCGCCGAGCAGGATCGCGGTCATGAATGCCACGGTGAACTGTGAGACGGGCATACCCATCTCCCCGAGCGCGGAGAGCACACCGCGTCCGACGGCCAGGCTCAGCCCGATCACCAGCAGCGGGAGCAACGCGGTGAACACCGACCGATAGACGATCAGCAGGATCAGGGCGATGATGCCGACGGTAGCGATCGAGATCAGCAGCAGATCGTGCTCGGCGGAGGCGATCATGTCGCTGAACGTCGCTGGCGGTCCGGTCACCTGCGCGGTGACCGTTGATCCGGCGAATACTTCTGCGGCGATGCTGCGCACCGCCTTCACCGACTCGGCGGCGGTGGGGTCTCCCAGTGTGCCGGTCACCCCTACCGGCAGGTACCAGGCGTTGCGGTCGGGGCTGAGGGCCTGCGCTTCGGTGACCGGATCGGCCAGCAGGTCTTGAACCAGCAGAACGTGGTCGTGCTCGGCCTGCAACCGGGCGACGAGTTCGTCGTAGCGCTGCCGTGCTGCCGGTGTCAGACCGTTGGGGTCTTCCATGGCCACAAAGAGCAGGGTTTTCGACCCTTCTTCGCCGAAGGCGGTGCTCATGCGTTCCACCGTCTGCAGGGAGGGCGCATCGCGGGGAATGAGGTCCACCGACTGCTGGCGTACCACGGTTTCCAATTGCGGAAACAGCAACGCCAACACCACGGCCGTGCCCAGCCAGGCCCCGATGACCAGTGCTTTGTGGCGGAGGGTGAACCGACCCAGGGCTGCCAGCCGGGCGCTGTACTCGCGGTTGTCCGCCGGGTCGCGAGAGTCGTTACCGCGGCGCTGAGTTTGCGAGGCGGGGCCGGGGGAATCGGTCATGCCGTCGGTCACCGAACCTCCATGAGTCAACGATACTGTCGGTATCGCTACGCTACAGCATGTAGCACAAAGGCGGCGCCGGTGCGTCGGACACCAGCTCGCCCGAAAAAGCGGCCTACCGCGGGTTGACGATGTTGGCGTTGTCGTCCTCGGGCACGTCGTGGCGCACCACGCGCACCCGACCGTGGGGCAGGCACGCCATGTAGCCGTGACGTTTGCCGTACAGCTCCCACGCGGTCTCCTCAGCGTCGGGATCGACGTCGATGCGGTGTCCACGTGAAAAGCTCAGGTGCAGTCCTCCCTCGTCGTCGGACCAGGCCTGGGTGCACACCGCGCCAGCCAAATTGAGCAAGGGGCGCTCGTACACCGAGATTCGCAAAGGGTCGATGAGGACGGCCTCGACCGGAAATCGGTCGACAGCGGGCAGGGTCAGTATCAGGGGGCGCGAGATGACGATTTCGTTGTAGTCATCGAGGTCCAGAACCAGGCCGTCACGCACAGAGACGCGTTGTACGACACAGTCTTCGATCCATTGGGTGTACATGGCCGTCTCCTTCGGCGCATCGGTGAGCCGCACCCCGAATAGTACTACCAATGGTATCGCTGCGATACTGAAAGTATCGTTACGGTGTAATGCTGCCCGCATTCGCCTGGTGGACGACTCGTCGGGTGGCCCGATCGATGCGGTCTCGGGTTTCGGCCGCTGACACCCGGTCGCTGATGAAGGCCACGAGATTGGCCAGCCAGATATCGGCGACGATTCCGGCGAGGCGCAGATCGGCCGGGGTGGGTTCACCGCCGGCGAGGGTGCGGGCCAACAGGGTTTCGATCGCCGCGGCGGCGCGGTCGAGTTCAGCGGCGGCGCGGGTGTCAGCCATGACGAAGGCGCGTGTCATCGCGTCGGTCAACAGCGGGTCACGCTGCCAGCGATCGTGCAGGTGCTCGGTGAGCCGGTCCAGTCGCTGCTGCGGCGTGGAGGCGCCGGTGGCCCAGTCCCCGGATACATCGAGGCGCTGAAACTCTCGGATCAGCGCCGCCACCAGCAGATGGGTTTTGGCTGGAAAGTATCGGTAGAGCGTGCCCACAGCGATACCGACCCGCTCGGCAACTGTCCGCATGTGGACCGCGTCGTAGCCGCCGGTGGCAGCAACAGCGAGCGCGGCATCCATAATCGCTTCCCGGCGACGTGCGGAGGCGCGTGAACGCAGCCCGCCAGCTGTGTGGCCCTGGTCGCCAGCCGAAACCCCCTGAGCCTGTACCGTTTCGCTGCTAACCCGCGCGCTGGCGGCGGTCATGATGCTTGGTCGCCGCCGCGGCGCGAGAACTGTTCGAGAAGCTCACCAAATCCACTGATGTCGCCGTGAGCGGCGAAATGCGCGGTGTCGACCACGACGAACACCGCATTCGCGGTAAACCGAGTAACGCCTTCCTGGACCCCTGCCGCCGCGACATGAAGCGCCCGCCCCTCACGGCCGGTGATATGCGCGGTGATGCGGTGAGGCTGGTGCAGTGGCACCGGCTGCAGATACTCCACCGTCAGAGCGCGCGTCACCGCCGGTGTGCCGGCGATCCACAGCGTGAAGCCCAGCACGTCATCGCACGCCGCCGCCACCGCCCCACCATGGGCTAAGCCAGGGGCCCCGATGTGGCGCTCATCGAAGGTCACATCGGCATACACCACGTCGGCGCTGCGATAGACCACCAGCCCCAGCCCGTGCGGATTGTCCGGGCCGCACCCCATGCACGTCGGGGTGTGAGAAGGCAGCCGTTCCGACGGCGCCGCGCTTTCAGGCACTAAACCGCTCCCAGTACTATTGGTTTCGCTGCGATACTCTTAGTACCACAACGGCTAGACTGTCGTTCACGACATCGCCCGAAATTCAATGCCGAGGTGAACCTGTGAACGACAGCAGTTTCGTCCTCGTCGAGCACGATGTGTGCGTCGCGGGCGTTGGCGTGGTCTTCGATGAGGGCGCGTAGGCACGCTGAGCGGCGTTGGCGTTCGTTGCGGTGGTGGGCGCCAGCGCGGTAGATGGTGGCTTGTACGCCGGCGTCGACAAGGGCCTGGGCGATGGTGCGTTTGCGGCCGTCTTTTTCGTCCTTCATGTGCAGGTAGCGTTGTCCGGGAAGGAGCAGGCCTCGTATCAGCTGACGCAGTGCGGCCAGCTCCGTCGTGACGTGGACGCTGGCCACGAGCAGATAGTCGCGTTGCTTGGTTTCGTCGACGTAGATGTGGCGAGCGGTCACGACATGCTCCGGTCGTCCGGGAGCGGCCTCGCGCGGCTGATTTGTGTGACGGCGGTGGGCCGGTCGTGGAGCGGCGGTTGTACCTTCACACCGATTCTCGGCGCGACCCTGGCCGGTTGGCAGGTTCCGCTGGATGACCGGCGTCCACGCGAGCGATTGAACGTGTCGATGCACATGCCCGGAGACGTTAACGAGCGTGCATGCAGACGCCGGTGATCAAGCGGGCATTTTCGGGGATGAGCAGGGATTTTATGGCTCGAAGTGGGAGCGGAAGCCTTCGAGCCAATCCGCGCGGGCGAAGCTGTTGAGATCGACCGGAACCCATACCTCGGCGTCGTCGGGACCGTCTGCGTCGCCGCTGGCCACCCGCTCCTGAGCTTCGAGATAGCCAGCCACGTGCATGTCCTCCGGCTGTGAAAAGACGGCTTGCATCTCGGCGAGGTTGGTCGTGAAGTCCTGGTAGGCGGCGCGGCGTTCGTCGTCGGTGGCGTAATCGTCGCCGTATCTGTCTAGCCATGCTGCCCAGTGCTCAACGGAACCCGGCTGCGGCGGCGGGGCGGCCGGCGGCGTGTTCGCGTTCATGATTTCCACGGTATGACTCCCTGCTGACATCTGCTGAGCTCCTTCGCTTGGATGTCCTTCCTCGTAGTGGCCGCTGTTGGTGCGTGGTGGTGGGGGCTGTCAAGGCTCGACCGTGGTCGACCGCGCAGCGGCGGCACGGCCTTGACAGCCCCCACCACCACGTTCACCACAATTGGCGGCGAGGAAGGAGGGCACGTGCGGCTCTCAAGGCATGCGGTCGTTGTGGTCTGGCCTGGGGATTCCGGCGTCGTCGAGGTAGCTGTTGATGGCGTCGTCGACAGTGTCGGTGATGACGTACCCGCGGGCCTTGATCCATTCGAGCCGGGCGAGAGTTCCCGCGTGTAGCTGTGTGGCGAACGGGCTTTTCACCTTCCGTTGACGGGCTTTGAGTCGCGGCGCTTCGGCCGGCTGGGTCGGGGTCTCGCCGGGTGGGGTGACCACGGGGGCTGGCGGAGTTTCGCTGCTTGGTAGTTCGTGCTCGGTTGATGTTTCGGGCGCGTCGGGGGTTTCGTCGGCTGTGACCCGTGCGGCTTGTGCTCGTCGCTCTGCACGCGACAGCGGCCTTGTGGAGCCGACCTGCAATCCGGTGGGTTTCGCTGCGGCGTTCATGCGGCTTGCCGCCTTGCGGCGATGCGCTGCGCGACTTCGCGGTAGGCCACTGCTGCGGTGCAGGTTGGGGCGTGCACGTTGACCGGTACACGTTTGCCTTTGGCCTCCACCACCCGGACCGTGTGTGGAATCTCGCCCAGGTAGGCCCCGCCGTCAGCCCATTCCCCCCAGTCGGCGCGTAGCTGCCTGCGCACGTCCTTGCTGGCTTTCGGATTGCCGTCGAAATCGGCCAGCAGTACGTACCGGATTTCCACGTCAGGGTTCAGGGTCTCCTGAACATCGAGGATTGAGTTGCCCAGTTCCACCAGGCCGTCGACTTCGTCGGGGCCGGCTTTGAGGACGGCCAAAACGTAGTCGGCGGCCGCCAGCGCTGCGGTGGTCAACTCCCCCAGTGCCGGCGGGCAGTCCAGCAGCACGAAGTCGTAGCCCTCGATGTCGTCGAGTTGACGTGCTAACCGCAATTGGCCCCCGGACCCGAGTCCTGTTCGCTCGAGCTCTTTGAGCGCGAGATGGCCGGGGGCGACGTCGATACCGAATTGGCTCGCCACGATGACCTTGGCTAGCGGGACGCGCATCGTCCTGTCCGGGTGCAGGACCTCGTACATCGACGCGTCCTCGGCGTCGAGCTCGATTCCCAGCCCCTTGGTGCTGTGCGCTTGCTGATCCATGTCAATCACGAGAACGCGGTGACCCATCGCGGCGAGGTTGGCGCCGAGGTTGATGGTGGTGGTGGTCTTGCCGACACCGCCCTTTTGCAGCGCCACGGCCAGAATTTCGCACTGCTTATCTGCGGAAACAGTCATGACAGGAAGCATACTAACTTACATACAAACATGTCTACATGCAGACTTACATGTAAGAAAACATGTGATGCTGATAGGGCTATGTCAGTGCTTGGGCTGATACTTGCCCCTGAATGGTGGGGGCCGGGCCGGGTTGGGGATATACGGATGTGCCAGTACGACTCGCGATGCCGCGTAGGACGGCATCGCCCCGGCACGGTATGCCCATATGCCACCAGAGGGAGCTACGGCTGGAGCGCGGCGCCGCCAACACCCCGCGTGGCTCCGAGCGCTCCGAGTGACGCTGGCCGCGCGGGCAGCGCGGGGCGAACTGTCGATTGGGCTCCGCACGTGGGGGCTGGTGGCAGCGGTATCGACCTACTGGCGTGGATGCTTGTCCTGCATTGGTGGGATGGAACGACGCTCACCGCGTGGGGGATTGCGCTAGGGACGCTTCTGCTGGCGGCACCATTCGTGATCGGCGGGGAGCTGTTGAGCAAGTGCCGGGCCTGGATCAACGATGGGAGCCGCCGCTGCGAGCAGCCCCGACATGGTTTCCTGCGACGGTGCGCTGATCACAGGTCCCAGGCCTTGACCCTGTACGACGTGGCGGGCGGGCTATCGATCCTGCTCGGCGTGCTGAACGTCCTAGTGCTGATGAACGTCGTGCTGGGTGGAGCGCCGTGACAGAGCCCGGCGACCCGCAGCGGGTGTAGCACCAGTGACCACATCCTGTGTCGGCCGGGGAAGATCGTCAGTTGGTGTCTCAGCGCGGTAAACCGTAGCGAGCACGGATGTCTTCCTCGCTGAACGTACGGCCGGCCGCGAGGTCGGCCTCCGACTCCAGCAGCGACTTATGTAGGGCTGCCACGTCGATGGACGGGTCGTCAAAGGGCCAGTCGTCGAGGTCGTCGATGGGCCACTCTTCTTTGAGTGCACCGCTGTCCGCTGGGGAGGCTGGGTCGTCGGGCGTTTCCCAAGCTTCAATTTCGTCCGGTAGTAGCGGCTCATCGAAGTCATCCGTGATAGCGAGGTCGGGCAGTTGGCCGAAGCGGCGCGGGGGAGTGCGCTTCGGCCCGGTGTCACCGTCCTCACTCGTCACGCCCTCAGGATAGATAAGGGGGCCTCGTCGTAGTACGCGGCCTACGAACCGAGCGGGTACAGCGGCGGTCACTCCAGCAGGTTGATCAGGTAGCGGCCGTGCTTTTCTGCGGCGTCGATCTTGCGGAGGAGGGCGTCTTCGAGTGCGATGTTTCCTTCGAAGATGATCGCGAGGTCCTGGCCGGTCATGTAGATGACGTTGCGTTTTCCGCTGACGTTGGCGAAGTACTGCAACACTTCCTCGTCGAAGCCGGCCATGGAGATGAACAGTCCGCGAGTGCTTTCGAGCTTGCCGTCGACCTTCAGTTTGAATCCGGCAAGGTCTTCTTTGTCGGGTGGCTGGTTGCGCCAGCGTGCTTCAACGAGATAGGTGAAGCCGCGGAAGTGGAAGGATCCGTCGACCTGCTCGTGGGGCTGCCGGGTCGATCCGGTGTATTCCAGTTCGTTGGCTCGGAAGAGGTCGGCGAGGAGCTTTTCAAGCTGGTAGCCGCGTGCTTGGCGTTCGGCGTTTGTGCTCGGCTTGCTGCGGGCCAGGGTGGCGAACTCAGTCCGGAGACGGTCTAGGGTCTGCTGTTGCTCGGTGATGTGCTGTTGGCGCTTGGCGGCTCGTGTGGCCCGGTCATTTCTGGCGGCCTGTTCGGTGTCGACGATGACGCCTTCGTGGGCGGCGGTTCGGCGCAGCGCATCGAGAGCATTGCGGCCAGCGGTGAGGTCTTCGACACCGTTGGCGGGTCGTTGCATGCCGCACAGTTCGGTGACGATGCGGCGTTGGACTGCCCACCCGTTGGGTCCTAGTTCTTGCAGCTCGTCAAGGATGCTGCGGGCAATCTTGACCTTGGTGTTTTCCAGGTGGTCATAGCGGTTGTAGACCGCGGCGGGGACACCGGCGCCGAGCATGAGCGATTTCAGGTCGCCGCGGTAGTGCAGGGCGGTTCGGCACGCAGCGAGCACTTCGTTGCGGATGGCCGTCGACAGGGGACGCGGTGTGGTCATCGTGCTAGTTCCAGGCATCGGTAGACGCTGGATCGGGATATGCCCAGGGTGCGGGCGATCTGAGCTCGGGGAGTGCCTGCTTTGTCGAGCGCGTGGGCGGCGGCGATGGTGTCGGTGCTCAGACCGGGGCGGCCGGGGTGGCGGCCGGCGGCACGGGCGGTGGCTACCCCTGCCGCGGTGCGTTCGGCTGCGATGGCTCGTTCGAACTCTGCGACAGCGCCGAAGACGTGAAAGATCAGCCGCCCGCCCGCAGTGGTGGTGTCCACCGATTCGGTGAGGGAACGCAGTTCGACGCCGCGGTCGTGCAGGTCCGTGGCGACGGCGAGCAGGTGGGGTAGGGAACGGCCGAGGCGGTCCAGCCGCCACACCATGAGGACATCGCCGCGGCGGACGTAATCCAGGAGGCTGGCCAACTCAGGTCGGTCGTCGCGGGTTCCCGACATCTGGTCTATCCAGATACGTTCTGCACCAGCCTCTCTGAGGGCTGCGATCTGCATCTCTGGTGACTGGTGCAGCGTGGAGACGCGGGCGTATCCCAGCAGTGCCATCGATGCGCGCCTTTCCAGGTGTGTTTTTAACCCTGTCCACGTTAGAGCCGTAGTGGGACAGATTTCTGGGACACACCGACACGGTGTTCACGCTGGTCACCGTGGGTCCGCGCAAGGTGCCTATTTTTCGGTCGTCTTTTTGGGCTGTCAGACCACTTCCTCTACGCCTGAAGGGTTGGCAGTTCGGCGGCGGTGGGCGGCGAGGAAGTCGTCGACGATGTCCGCGCAGTCGTGGTGGGTGATGGTGCGAATTCCGGTCATGCGGGCGAAGGCGAGTGGGCCGACGAGTTGGCACAGTGCCAGTTCGAGGTCGAAGTCGTTGATTTCGGTTCGGGCTTCATCGCTGTGCAGTAGCGCGTCGAATGGTTGTCGGTATTGGTCGACGACACGGGCTCGCAGTGCTCTGGATGCGTGGCGGTCGTCGGTGTCGTCTTTGGCGCCGGTAGGTCCGAGCGAAAGCCATGCCAGGGTGGTGACGTGCAGCGGAGCGTCGTTGAACAGGGTGGCTTGGCGGCTGAGTAATTCGATGAGTTGATCGCGCAGGGATCCGCTGGTCGGCGCCGGTGTGGTCACCTGCGGAAGGAGTCGCTCGAATGTGGCTGCAAGCAGATGCGATGAACTCTGGAAATGCCGATACAGCGTGGTGCGGGCCACCTTGGAGGCTTTGGTGACCGCATCGATGGTGACGGCTTCGACCCCTCCTGTGCTGAGAAGTGTTGCGGCAGCATCCAGTAGCCGGTTGCGTGAGCGGATTCTTCGCGGGTCGATGTCGTCATCGGGGGTAGCGCTGATTGGCTCCCACGCCGGCGGCATCCCCGCGGTGATGAAGTCCATCGAGACCCTGCTGCACACAGACGCGCTGACCGTCAGCGGCAAGACCGTCGCCGACAACCTGCCCTCCGGCATCTCCACCGCCGCAGACGTCATCGCCACCATCGATGCCCCGTTCCAGCCGCCGCAGGGCCTGGCCGTGGTGCGCGGCAACCTGGCGCCCACCGGCGCAGTGATCAAGTGCAGCGCGGCCACCCCTGCCCTGCTGGTGCACCAGGGGCCCGCCGTGGTGTTCGACGACATGCGCGACATGATGGCCCGCTTCGACGACCCCGACCTGGACGTCACCGCGGATTCCGTGCTGGTGCTGCGTAATGCCGGCCCGCGCGGTGCCCCCGGCATGCCTGAGTGGGGCCAGCTGCCCATCCCCAGCAAGCTGCTGCGCCAGGGCGTCACCGACATGGTGCGGATCTCCGATGCCCGGATGAGCGGAACCGCCTACGGCACGTGTGTTCTGCACGTCAGCCCCGAGTCGGCCGCGGGCGGTCCGCTGGGCCTGGTCCGCGACGGCGACATCATCGCGCTGAACGCCCACGCCGGCACGCTGGACCTACTGGTTCCCGACGACGAACTGGCCACCCGCCAGGCGCCACCCCCGCGCCATCGACAGCGTCGTGGCTACGCGGCCATGTACGTCGACCGTGTCCTGCAGGCCGACCCGGGGTGCGATTTCGACTTTCTGGTCGGCCGCTCCGAGCAGCCCGAAAACGAGCCGGACGCCATTTTCGACGGCTGGGTGGGGGGCTGGTGAGTTAGCGGCTTCTTGGCGATCCCGCCCTGGTCAACGGCCTGATCGACGCTTTCCCAACGCGGACCCAACAGCCTCGCGTGTACCGTCGACACCATGACCCAGGCACCTGCCTCACCTCCGCTGCACATGCAGCGTGTCGACTTCGACCCCATCCCCACCCTCGGCGAGATCCGCGAGACCGAGGGGGTGCGCACCGTCATCAACGCTTTCGGCATGCCGGTGTACCTGGTGACCCGCCACGACGACATCAAGACGGTGCTCTCCGATCCGGAGCGGTTCTCCAATGAGCGCCCGCCAGGGTTCGTCGTACCCGGGGCACCCGAGGTGTCCGAGGAAGAACAACGCGCCGCCCAGTCCGGCAACCTGCTGGGCCTGGACCCACCCAGGCACACCCGGTTGCGCCGCATGCTCACCGGCGAGTTCACCGGCCGCCGGATGAAGCGCCTGGAGCCACGGATCACCGAGATCGTGACCCAGCATCTGGACGCCATGGAAAAGGCCGGTCCACCAAGTGATCTCGTCACCGACTTCGCATTGCCCATCCCGTCACTGGTGATCTGCGAGTTGCTGGGCGTGCCGTATGACGACCGCGACGATTTCCAGCACCGCACCAGCCGCCAGCTCGACCTGTCGATCCCGATCGAGGAACGCTTCGAGCTGCAGCGCGCCGGGCGTGCCTACATGCAGGCGCTGGTGGCCGGCGCACGTCGCTCACCCGGTGACGATATGCTCGGAATGCTGGTGCGCGAGCATGGATCCGAGCTCACCGACGACGAGCTGGTGGGCATCTGCAGCCTGCTACTGGTGGCCGGTCACGAGACCACCTCCAACATGCTCGGCCTCGGCACCCTGGCGTTGCTGCAGCACCCGGATCAGCTGGCCCTGGTGCGCAACGACCCCGATGCCGTGGGCCCGGCGGTGGAGGAGCTGCTGCGCTGGCTGTCGATCGTGCATTCGGGCATCCCCCGCATCACCACCAACGACGTGGAGATCGCCGGGGTGCAGATTCCCGCGCACCAGCTGGTGGTCGTCTCACTACCGTCGGGCAACCGCGACCCGAGCTTCATCGACAACCCGGAGGTATTCGACGTCCGCCGCGGCGCCATGGGACATCTGGCGTTCGGCCACGGTGTCCATCACTGCCTGGGCGCACCGCTGGCCCGGATGGAGATGAAGATCGCGTTTCCGGCTCTGTTGCAACGCTTTCCGACCCTGCGCCTCGACGAATCCTTCGACGACGTGGCCTTCCGGTCCTTCCACTTCATCTACGGGCTGCAGTCGCTGCAGGTGGCCTGGTGAGGGTGCGCGCCGACCGCGACGTCTGCATCGGCGCCGGGGTCTGTGTGATGAACAGCGAGGCGGTCTTCGACCAGGACGACGACGGGATCGTGGTGCTGCTGGTCGAGGATGTGCCCCCAGCCGAGCAGGACAACGCGCGAAAAGCCGTGCAGCTCTGCCCCTCCGGAGCGCTGAACATCGTCGAGTGAACGGGCGTTGACACTGCACCCACCGTGACAAAGTGCGAGTGACAGTCACGCTGGTTGCAGTCTCGATGAAGTACCAAAAACCCTGTGTCACTTGGGCATCTGACGTCACATGGCGCGGATTTTTGTCGGTGGTCGCACGTATGTTCGAGGCATGGGTAGCTCAGCCGTCGCAGACCGGGAGGCGATGCTGGCTGCCCTGGCGCAGATCGAAACCCTGACCGCGCAGATGAATCGCCTGTCGATCGACGCGTTCACCGATGTCGAGTTGTTGGATGTGCAGCAGCGTCTTGAAGCTATCGCCCGCGCGCAGCCGGTCCTCGATCATCGGGTGTATCAGCGGATCACCTCCCAGAGCTCACCGATATCCCTGGGCGCCAAGAATTACTCGGCAGTGCTGTCGCAGCGGCTGCGGATCTCCAGCTCGGAGGCGCGTCGGCGGTTGGACGAGGCGGCGTTGTTGGGGCCGCGGACCTCGCTGACCGGTGAACCGCTGGCGCCCTCCATGCCCACGTTCGCGCGTGGTCAGGCCCAGGGGTTGATCGGCGCCGAGCGCATCAAGCATGTGCGGTGGTTCTTTCGTGAGCTGCCCGGGTTCGTGGATTTTCAGACCCGGGAGAACGCCGAAGTCCAGTTGGCCCAGCATGCCTGCGAACTCGGACCCGCCGAGTTCCGCACCGCCGCCGCGCACATGCTCTACCTGCTGAACCAGGACGGCGAGCTCTCCGATGAGGACCGCCAAGCCCTGGCTTATATCCGGGTCGGCAAGCAACGCCCCGATGGGATGCGGCCCTTCGAAGGACTCCTGACTCCGGAGGCGTGGGCCACCTTAGAGCCGTTGATGGAGCGCAACGCCGCCCCGGGGATGTGCAACCCCGCTGACGAGCACCCCTGCCTCGACGGCGAACCCACCGACGAGCAGATACGCAACGACACCCGCACCACGGGCAAACGCAACCACGACGCGCTGCTGGCCCTGTGCAAACGCATGCTCACCACGCAGCCGACGGGGACCATCAACGGCCTGCCCGCGAATGTCGTGATCACGGTGAGTCTGACTGATCTGGAGAAGGGCACCGGCCACGGCCTGACCGCCGGCGGCACGAGGCTGCCGATCGCCGACGTGCTCAAGTTCGCCGCCCACTCCCGCCCGTGGCTGGCGCTGTTCGACGGCAAGGGCCTGCCCCTGCACCTGGGCCGGGCCCGCCGGACCGCCACCCTGGCTCAGCGGCTGATGCTGCTGGCCAAACACCGCGGCTGCACCATGCCCGGCTGCAGCGCGAGTGCCTACCGCTCCCAGGTGCATCACGCCAACCAAGACTGGAAGGACGGCGGGCGCACCGACATCGAGGACCTGACGTTGGCGTGCGGGCCGAACAATCGCATGGTGGAGACCGCCGGCTGGACCACAAGGAACCGCCCCACAGACGGCGTCACCGAATGGATTCCGCCCCCCGAGCTGGACTGCGGCCAGTCCCGCACCAACAACCTCCACCACCCCGAACGGATCATCGACCACGACGATCCGTAGGCGGACAAGACCCAAACCTGCTCGCCGACAGCGGGAATCAGTCGCCGTCGCGGTGCAGGTCGATCAGCCCGGCCTTGCTCAGCGCGAGCACGCTGACGATCAGCACCCAGACCGGGAACGCCAGCGTCAGCCACACCGTCACGTCACTGGCCACCAACAGCGTCAGCGCCACCACGTAGGTGAAGATCACCAGCCCCCGCGACACCAGGCCGGTCTTGAGCCAGATGGTGGCCAGCGACATCATGAACACCGCTGCCATTCGCAGGGCGTAGGTCTTCGACAGCGCGATCAGCAGTGCCTGACCGAACACGTGCACATCGGCTCCGTAGTCGGCGCCGCGGCTGGCCACCAACGCCACCCCCACGGCAGACGACACGAAGATCATCGCGAGGAACAGCAGCCCACTGCCCAGGAAGACCGAGGCGAAGAACTTGTCCTCGAACCTGCCCAATCCGTCGCGCACCACTCCGATGAACCACAGGAAGCAGATGCCGGCGAACGGCATCAGCACCGCCTGTTGACCGTCCTCTGTGTGACGACCACGGCGGGGGTGATCGTCATTGAAGTTGTCGAAATCCCGGGTCGGGGACGGCGGTCGTCTGCATCATCAGCGTGCCCACGAACGGACCCCGCGCTGGTCTGCTCGCGCAGAGTCCATTTCGGCTCCGGCGCGATGCCGAATCCCGAGATCGTCACAATCGGTGACGGCGGACGCGTCGATTCTGCGGTCGCCCAACACGAACTGACCCCTATCCCGGTTCCCGGGTGATAGGTAAGGCTGGTGGATCATGGACTGGCTCTGCGGTGATCGTCGCGCGCACCGGCGAACTGGCCGAGAAACTGCTCGCCGCCGGCGAACTCCGCTGCCCGCGGTGCCGCGACGGCCAGCTGACTTCTTGGGGCTACGGCAGGCGGCGCTCCGTGCGCGATCACGACGGGACCACGATCACGGTGCGCCCCCGCCGCACGCGATGCCGGTCCTGCTCGTCAACGCATATCGTGATGCCCGCCGCTCTGCAGCCACGCCATGCCGACACCACCGCAGTGATTGGAACAGCATTGCTGCACAAAGCAAATGGACTCGGACACCGGCGTATCGCGGCGACCATGGGGCGGCCGGTGTCCACCGTGCGCCGCTGGCTTCGCCGACTACCGCCAGAGCACCTGGACCGTCTCGCACGCGACGGGACCGAGCAGCTGCTCGCCCTGGACCCCGACACGTTCACCGCGCTGCGCTACCGAGGGAACATGTTGCACCACGCGCTGTCGCTGTTGTCGGCAGCGGCCTACTGGGACCGCCGCCGCTACGCCCTCGGTGAGCCGCCGTGGACCCTGATCGGGATGTACACCCGCGGCCGCCTTCTGGCGCCACCCGGCTGACCCTCCGACGTCCCCGCGCTGCCGCCGGGGGCGTCATCACCATGCCTGCCGACAGTCGTCACCATGACGACCACCGCGTCGCCGCGACGATTACCCCGTCACAATGCAGACCGACCCCCGAAATCACGTCTGCATCCACAGTGACGCCATCGTCTGCATCCTGAGCGACGGCCAACACCGCCGCCGCGCGCACCTTGCCCTCCGAACCCTCCACCCACTGCGCGCCCGGCTGGGCGCCTTCGGGAAGCGCGGTGTGGATCAGCGCGATCGCGACGCCGAACAGCACGGCGAACAACACGCCGGCCAGGCCAGCCGCGCGTGGGGTGGACAGCCGGCGCACATCGCGCTCGGGACGTTCGGTGGTCACGTGATCATGGTGCCGCCGAAACTGCGCGGGGTGCGGGATTTCAGGGTAAAACGCCGCACTGCCTGCAGTCTCGGCGCCGACCCGTCAGGGCTGGCCGGCGAGCAGACGCACCATCAACCCGTTGGCCTCGGCGAGCACATTGCCGTCGGGGTCGCGCAGCTCGGCGTTGACGAACGCCTTACGGCCGTCGGTCTCCCGGATCCAGCCGCGCGCGGTCAGCGTGGTGTCGATGGGCGTGACCTTGCGGTAGTCGACGTGCAGGAAGGCGGTGCGGCTGATCGGCCGGCCCGCGGCGTGGATCACCATGCCGAACACCGAATCGAACAGCAGCGGCACCATGGTGAAGTTCGACAACCAGAAACTCATCGAATACACCCGAGCCGCCGGCTGCCGCGACACCCTGCACTACGAGCACAAACGCCCCCACGCTGACGCGCTGCTGGCCATCCCCGACGCCATCGCCTGGTGCTGGGCCAAAGGCGGGCACTGGCGCAAGCTCATCAACCCCGCCGTCACGGTCACCCGCGACGTGTGACCAGGCCCCAAAAATCGCGAAGCCCGAGCGCCACGGTCGTCCGGCCGGGTCTCGGGCTCACTTCCTGAAGCTCAACGCAACAGGCACCACCTATGATAGCCCACACTGCGCTGCCCTGATACCCACACTGCGCCGGGGTCACCGGGCGGGTTGCCCGAACTCCGCGATGACCTCGGCAACGGCCTCGTCGTAGGTCAGCACGCCGCGCTCGATTCGATCGAGGAGATCACGCGCGCCCGGCGAAACCTCGTGGCCGGCCAGCCCGCTCGCCGCCACAGCGACGGACACCGCCTCGCCCTGGGTGGGCGAACGCCTGGGCGTGTTCAACTCCAGTACTCCGGTATCCGCTCCAGCCTTTCGCGGTAGGCCGGGTCAGTCAGCTCCGCCAGATGCACATCCGCCGCGTCTCTGTCTCGCCATTGGCGGGCGCGGGCGGTCGCCTCCGCCACCCAATCGCTGAGCACCGGCCCGACCCCAGGTGTCGCCCGCTGCAATGTCGCCCGGTGCAATGTTGTGGCCGCCGCGGTGGCGCTTTCGGTGATCAGGTCGCGGCGCTGCTGCGCCAACTCGCGGACACCGTCCGCCTGGCGGGTCCACACCTTCATCCCCTGGAGCACGGCGATATCGCCGTGGCCCTCGCGCTGCTGGAGCATCCGCTCTGCACGCTCTCTGCTCTGCACAAGCTCCTCGGCCTCCTCGACGCCGACCACCTCCAGCGCCGCACACCACCAAGCCCGCAGCGCCTGGCCTGCACTCACCTCCCCCGCGCGGGCTGGTTCCCACGCCCACCAGGCCTCGGCGTCGTTGTCGGCCAGGTCACGCAGTGCCAACAGCACCTTTTCGCCTGCCTCCTGGCTCGGCCCCACCGGCTCGGCGGTAGCCGCAGCCGCGGCCGCCGTTCGCCGCACAGCGATTACGTCAAAGCCGGGCAGCCCCGGACCCAGGCGAGGTATCTCCACTGGTATTGGAGCCGGGCGAGGTATCACCGGACCCACCCGGGGCCAACCCTGCCCCGGCGACACCGCCCGGATATGGCGCGCCGCATCGCCCCGCCACCAGTCCGGGTCGCCTGCGCGGGCTACCCGCAGCGCCGCAGCGGTCCGGTCCGCCCACATCACCCGCCAGTCCTCTTCGAGTTCGCCGTCACGGGCAGCTTCCAGCAGCGCCCACAACACCGCCCGCCCGGTTTTGTGCCAGGCCCACTCCTTCAGGCTGCTCATCGGCGCTGCCCCGGTTCGAGCACCGCGAGGGCCTGGTTTAACGCTCCGTCGACGGCATGCCCGAACCCGGCGGCCCAGCCGCAGTAGGCGACATCGGGCAACGACACCGGCTGGTCCCGCCAGCATCCCAACATTTCAACGATCAGCGCTGACCGGTAAAAGTGCCGGTAGAACCCGCGCTGGGCCTCGGACACATCAGACTCGTCGGCGTCCAGCACCCCATCCGGGTGCAGCACGCCGCGCTCCGCGACGTGCTTATGGTGGGCATCCCAGTCGACAGGCTGGCCCGCGCCCAGCCGCTCCACCACCTCACGCCGGTCGTAGGGGTCCACCAGCGGCGGGGTCATCGGCGGTCGATCCGCCTCCACAGCCTTGGCCTCGTCCAGCACCGTCTGCGCGACCGCCTCGGCCACCCGCCGCCACATCGCCTCACCCAGCACCAGCTGCGTCTTGGCCCAGATATCCGGTGCCACCGCCTCCAAGCGATGCCGGTAGCCACCACCAGCCGTTGGCGCCTCACCCGGCGATCGGCGGATATCGGCGTCACGCACCGCCTCAAACTCGCCCACCCACTCCCGTGGCTGTTGCACCCCAGCTCCGAGCTCACCAGCGCGCGCGGCCGAACATCGGTCACCCGCGCCAGCTCCTCGGCGTGCGCCGCCAGCAGCTTCGCCGCAGCACGGACCCCGACGAACCGGTGCGCCCAGTCGATCGGCAGTGCGTGGTCATAGACCGCCAACGTCGCCGAGGCCGGGATCACCACACCGGGCGGCACATAGGCACCGTCGCCAACCGTCGAGGCGATCGCCACCACCTGACCGGTCGGCAACGCCAGCACCGACACCGCCCACTCCACCCAGCCGCCGTTCAGCAACTCCTTCCGCACTTCGGTACCGCGCACCAGACCATCGAGAATCCGCCGCGCCAACACCAGCTCCGCACTCGGCAGCGGCTCGCCCGCCGCCACAGCACCAGCCGCCGCACCAGACCCAGAACTCGACGCCACAACCGGCGGCCCACCAGCGCTCTGCTGCGGCGGCGCTGACGTGCCTGGCGGCTGAGCCGAGGTCGGCAACGTCGCCGCACTCGGTGCCGGAGCACCACCACCGCCACCGGGCGGCACATACGGCATCAGACCACCCCCACCACCGCCGCCAGGAGGAACCGGTGCCATACCGCCGCCGCCGGCCGGGGCCGGTGCACCCGGCGCGGCCGGTGCCGGGGTCGGCGCGCCCCCTCCCTGAGCAGGAACCACCGGAACCTGCCCACCACCGGGCGACGCCGCCGCCGAAGAAGGATGCGGGCCGGCGAACTTCTCCAACGATGGTGTCGGAGACACCGCGCCCGAAGCGCCCATACCCGACGCCAAACCCGACTGGAAACTACTCGCCGCACTCGACAAATTCGGATTACTCGACAGCGCCTCCGACATCGACGACGCCGGAGCCGTCGCCGCATCCTTCAACGAACTCCCGCTCAACGGATTCAAACCGGTCGGCATTTGCGGCGGCCGTACCGAGCCCACGCCGCCCATGCCCGAGCCCACCCCGCTGCCCGCATTGCCCATCTGGGGTATAGCTGTAGGCGACGTGACGGGACTGGCCAGGGGCGTCACGGGTCGCTCGACCTCGCCAGCTACTGGCGCTGGTGCGTCCGCAAACTCGTTGCCGGTGGCTGTGTGATCCACCTCGACCACTTCGTCAGCGACTCTCGCTTGGTCACCCTGGAGGTGTTCATCCCCGGCCCCCTTGGCGTCGCTTACCGTGTCCGCCGCCGACCCCAAGTCGCGGTCGGCTTTCTCTCGCGGCTCGTCCACGGCAGATTCGTTTTCGGTGGTTGTTGGCCCTGCCTGTGTTCCGTCACGCGGGCTGTCCTCGCCCGGCATAGGGGTCGGTGGCGGGGTCGCGGCGATGTCTCCCAGTGCGACGGACTGTGCTGTTGCCGCTTCTGTTTTGTATGGGGCAACAGAGAACGGTGTCTTGGCCGTTTGTGCTGCCTCCCAAGCCTTTTGAGCGGCATCCCCGATGCGCGTTAGGTCTGTTTTCAGCCCGACCACCGTGCTCTTGTAGGACTCCCCGGTAACGGCTTTCGAACCGAGATGATCCGCCACGGCGTAGGCATGATTCATCATCTCGGTGAGCCGTTCGACCCGCGCATCGCCGGCCTGCCCCTGCAAGAGGTTTGGACTCTCGGACCGTTTGCGTTTGAGCGTGTCGCCGTAGTCGGACAACCGCTGCTCAGCGGCCCGGTGCTCATCGACCACACGCTGAATGTCGTTCTCGGAGATGCTCGGCCAGAACTCACCGATCGCCATCGCGGCGGCCACACCCGGCGGACGCTGAATATCACCAGCGCCGCCACCGCTGACACCTACCCCGCCCGCCCCTGCCTCGGCCGCGGTGTTGGCACCGTCGGCGATGAGCGCCTGCGCCTCGACCTGGATGTTGTTGGCTGACTGTCCCGATGCTGCGGGCATTTCTATTGCCTCCGTTGGGTGTTCGGGCTGTGCGCACAATGCACGACAGACTCAGCCGAGACCACAAATCTTCCACACACGGTCACTCGCTGCGTTCTCCTCTGCTGCGCTGTGCGGTCGCGGTTCAGCCAGCCCACGCGTGCGGACGGGTGCGTACGCGGCCATCCGTGCGTAGTAGACCGACACCAGTTCTGCCACCGCTTCTCGAATCTGGGGACTCGCGCTGGGGAACTCATGCAGAGCCGTCTCTAACGCGCCCACACCGGGCAGCAGTTCGGCCGCGTTCTTGTCCTTTCTCGGCATCGCGCTGTTGATGGTGGCGTAGCGCGTGCACAGCCCGACGTCCTGGGCGTGGGTGTCGCCGCTGGCTGATGCACCTGCATCATTTGCGGGCTGAACAGCCTGCGCGGCGGCATCGGGCGATGAGGACTTGATGGCCATGGCTCCGATAGCGGTTCCCAGCCCGGCGGAGATCAGAGCTGTGGCAGCGACGATGGCGATGAGTCCGCCTCGCCCCAGACGGTTCGGGGCCGAGGGCGGTGGGCCGCCGAGATCGGCTGGCGGATGCTGCACGTCTTCCCCCTCGCTGAGGTCGCTGGCTTTTTGGGCCAGCGTATTGGCGCGCACTGACAAAAGCACGCGCCGAACACCCCAACGCCCAAGTCAGACAACAAAGTTCAAATGAAGCGTTCACGTGATGACTGCTATTGATCGATTTGTTTTCGCGTCAGTCATACAAGGGTGAACAACCCGGACCTGGCCGTAGCCGCTCGGGATTGGCCATGATCTGTCCGCATCGGCGTGTCGCGCGTTTCCAAAACCCCTCGACTGACAGAGTGGGCAATATGGCTCGTCCAAGCAAAGGTGACCGCGCAGCGCACATGGTCAAAACCCATCCCGCGGTCACTCAACGCATCGTCGAAATGGCCTCAGAGGCCAGCGCCTCCTCGGTTATGCAATACGTCGCAGACGTACTCGCTTTGTATGTCGGGCTGCCCCAGCATGTCCGAGAACTAAACCAGCCGTCGATCAACTCCACCCGACAGATCGAGGCGCTTCGGGGTGATAAATACGGCCGGATCATGGTCCGCCCGCACCGCGAGGTATCTGAACGGCTCACGGCAGAAGCACCCGACCACAAAGTTTCCCCGCACATCGCTGACGTCCTCGCGGTCCATGTCGGGCTACCCCAGTACGCCCGCACACTCAATCGCGTAGAGGAGGTTTTGCCGCTGGCGATGTGAGACCCCGCCAGGGCCTGGCCACCAAGTTCGTTTGTTCCGTGCTCGACGGCTGGGCCTTGGCAGATGTGACATCTCAATAGCTGGTGTGCGGATTCGCCCGCTGACATGACGAAGGCCCCCGTAGGGGCCTTGTCTGAGGTACTGACCTGAGCGCCAACTCAGGTCCGGGTCCGCACCCGTTGCCCCTGAAAGGGACGTGTCTTGCTGGACTCGTCTCACGGTAGCGCACGCCTGCCCGCAGTACCAGATACGCCGCGCAGCAAGTGCGCGAATCGTGATCTTCTCACCGCCCGACCGACTCATCGGGCGTGTTCTTCACCGACGCCGCTCGGCGGGGCGGTCCATGCCGCGCACAGCCCGCACGTCGAGCGCGCCCAGACGGCGCAGGGTCGGCGGGACTGGGTGCTGCGCGCGGGCGCGAGCGCGGTCGGACATCGCGCGCCCATGTGGACGAGTCGCGCGTCATGGTTGGACGGTCTGCGGCGGTGGGCGCAGTCACCGGCGCTGGCCCAGCTGTGCGCGGAGCAGCGGGTGTCGATGACCGCGGCCACGTTGTTGGCGATCGCGGCGGTGATGGCCGAGCACGCCGATCACGCCACCGGCCGCCACGTGGCGGTCACTCGCGCCACCATCGCCGACACAGTGGGCTGTGACGTGCGCACGGTGACCGCGGCGTGGCGGGTGCTGCGAGTGTCGCGCTGGGCCGTGGAGGCACAGCGCGGCCACGGCTCGCCAACCACCCCCAGCGTGGGCCGGCGCCCCTCGGTGTACCACCTGGTGTCGCGCCGGGACCCCCGGCCGGCCGACGATCAGCCTGTGCACGATTTCCACCTACCGCCGTCAGGCGGTGATGGTCTTTTATCTCCCGTAGGGAGCAACTCACCAAGCGTGCGCGCACGCGCACACGCCGCCAATAGTCCCCAACAAAAACCCAATCCAGCGCGGCACTGGCGCACCACGCCGCGACCACTTGCCGCCCAGCGGCTCGCCGCCGAACTGGTCGCGTGTACCCACGGTCTGGGCCGCGGCCACATCGGCGCTATCTGCGACGCGCTTACCGCCGCGGGCATCGACCCGGCGCTGTGGTCGGCACGCGCAATCACCGATGCCTTGGACGCCGACATGCGAACCCGCGGTTGGAACTGGCCCGACGAGATCACCAGTCCCGGCGCATTTCTGTCCAGCCGTCTACGCCGGCTCACCTGGACCACACCACCAGCACCGCCGAGGTGGCGGCTACGCCGCCACCCGCATCGACCAGACGCCGGCCAGGGCGACGCTCACCGACGCAGCGCAGGCACGCATCGCCGCCGCCCGCGAACACATCCGCCAGGTGCTCACCGAACGCACACAACGCACCCGCCCTGCGCGCACTCCGTGCGCGCGTTCAGACGCACACGCGCGACGGTCTATCGTCGAGCCCATGGCGCCGCCCTTCCCAACGAACCCGAGCAGGCTATTACTCGGTCAGCTGCGGTGCGGCGCTGGCGGCGCGAGGAGTGCACCGAGCACGCCGACGCCGAGGCCTTCTTCCGTCACCTCGATCGCCTCGTCGACGACGACGCGCCCAGCGGTTCCGAAACGGCGCGCTAACTGCTCCCGCACTTTTCAAGCCAACCTAACTAGTGTGCCTAAGTTTCGGGCGGTGACACCGGGCGCGCCCGCGTGTGTTTCTTCTTCACCACTCCGCAGCGCTACTTGATTCCTTCTCCTGTCTCTTCGCCCCGCCCGATACCTCGTTGTTGTCAACCCCACCTTCTCCTCTGCTCACCCACAGCCAGCCCATTTCCCTTCGATACCCCCACCGCCCCACACCAGTTCAGGCCCCACAGTGCTCACCTTGTCCCAGCGCCTCAACACCATGGCACATTTGCACAAGTTGTGCGATCATAGGCGGGAGCGCGCCTGGCGGCGAGCTCCCTGGCCCGTGGGTGGCCGGGTTGGGAGGTGTTGGGCGCGGGTGCTGACGATCGCGAAGCTGGGCCGCTGGTCGGTGTCGTATTACGTCGACACCGCCCGTGAGGCGACGGCTGCGGCGCGTGATGATCGTGCTCGAAACGGCGGCCTCGGCGAGTACTACAGCGAGTCGGAGACCCGGTTGCCGACATGGTTGGTGGTCGGTGAGGACGCGCAGCGCGCCGCCGAACTGGTCGGGTTGACGCGTGTCGAGGCGCTCGGCGGCGACGCCGATCTGGACGTGGTAACCCGGTGGCTCGACGACGGGGTGGCGCCCTGCGGTGAGGTTGGCCGGGCCTTCCGTGAGGGGTCGGTGCACGGGTTCGATTTGACGTTTTGCGCGCCGAAATCGATGTCGTTGTTGCGTGCGCTCGGTGACGATGTGACCGACAAGGCGGTCGCTGATGCGCACGCCTACGCCATCGGCGAGGCGATGAAGTATCTCGCCGCGCATGCCGGTTACACGCGCACGCACAATCCGCACACTGGCCGCAAGGATCTTGTGCGGCTGCCGGGATCGTGGCCGCGGCGTTTCAGCACGAGACCTCACGCGCGGGTGATCCACACCTGCATACGCACGTGATCGTGCCCAACCGGCAAGCCCGCGCCGATGGCCGGCTGGTGTCGCTGGATGGCACGTCGCTGTTCCACGAAGCGCGCGCCGCCGGGATGATCTATCAAGCGTCGTTGCGGTCGCACTTGATCAACTCGATTGCCCTGGAATGGGGTCCGATCGATCCCGACACCGGCATGGCGGAAGTGGCGGGCGTTGACCGCGCCACCATCAAAGCGTTCTCGCAGCGTTCCAGCCAGCTCGAGGACTGGGCGCGCGGCAACCTTGTGCTGGCCGACGAGGAGCCGACCGCGGCGCAGCTTGGCGTGGCGCAGAAAGCGACCCGCCCGCGTAAGCCCGAGAGTCTGTCGCGGGCGCAGTTGCGGGCCGGCTGGGCGGCCGATCCGCGCGGCTTCGGCATCGATGCCGAGGCGCAGCGGCAGGCCCGCGAGATGCGTCGGGCCGCGGCCGGGGTGGATGTGCGGGAGGTGGCGCGCCAGGCGGTCGCGGGCATCCATACGGCGGCGACGTTCACCCGCGCCGATCTCATCGAGGCCATCGCAGCCCGGCTGCCAGTGGGCGCCGCCGCCACGGCTGGCGTGTCGCCGCGCGAGCTGGTGGAGACGCTGGCCGACGAGGTTTTGATTGCGGTGACCGCCGAGCGTGCGCCGCATCAGCGGGAGGGATCGGTGCGCTACACCGCCGCCGAGCTGCTCGCCGAGGAACGCGCCATCATCGATTTGACCCCGGCCCGATCGCAGCGCGCGGTGATCCCCATCCGCCGTGATGACACCGCCGCGCTGTCGCCGGATCAGCGTGCGGCCATCACCAACATCGCCACCTCGCCGTGGTTGATCCAGCCGCTGTCCGCGCCCGCCGGCGCGGGCAAGACGCACAGCCTCAAAGCGCTGCGGGCGGCGATGCGCCGCACCGGCGGCGATGTGCTGGTGCTCGCGCCTACCCACCGCGCCGTCGATCAGGCGATGAGTGAGGACGCCGGCGGCGCGGGCATGACGATCGCGGCGGCACTGGAGCGCCACCGCCGCGGCACCCTACAGCTGACTGCCGCACCCACCCTCGTGGTCGTTGACGAGGCGGGCATGGTCGGCACCCAGCAGCTGCGCGAGTTGTTGACCGCGACCACCGAGGCCGGGGTCAAAATTGTTCCGGTCGGTGATGCCCGCCAGCTCGAACCGGTCAAAGCACGCGCCGGCACTTTCGAACAACTCTGCACCGACCTGCCCTGGGCACAACACCTGTCCGAGGTGTGGCGGATGCGCGACCCCGACGAACGATCCGCCTCCCTGGCGGTACGGCACGGCGGCGCCGCCGCGGTGCGCCGCGCCGTGGGCTGGTATCGCCGCAGCGGCCGACTCAACGTCGGTGACGAAGTCACCATGGCCGATGACGCCCTGGCCGCTTGGCGCGCCGATCTCGACGCCGGCCGCGACGCCCTGCTGATCGCCGATCGCTGGGAAGTCGCCGACCCACTCAACGAACGCATCCACCGCGACCGCATCGACCCGGATGCCCCCACTGTCGCCGCCGCGCGCCAGCACCGCATCGCCGCCGGCGACCTCATCGTCACCCGCGACAGCGACCCCACCATCGCTATCCGCCCACGGCCCGCGCCGGCCAACCCGATCCCGCCCCGGTCCGCAACGGCAACCGCTGGGAAGTCCTCGACGAGGTCGACCCCGACAACAACCGGCTCGCGGCCCGCCGCATCGGCGACGATGCCATCGCCGTGTTCAGCGGTGAGTACCTCGCGCAAGCACGTGCACCTGGGCTACGTGCTCACCGTGCACGTAGCCCAAGGAGCCACCGCCGACACCACCCACGCACTACTTGGCGTGGCCTCACGGCTGGCCAACCGGCGCACCGCCTACGTCGCCATGACCCGCGGCCGCCACACCAACAACGTCTACCTCTACGAGCAGCCCACCGGAGAACGCGACCACGAACACGCACCCACCACCACCGATATCGACACCCATACCCGCGTGCGCGGCACCACCGCCGCAGGCCGCCGCCGCGCTGCGAACCATCCTCGGACGCGACCGCGACCTCGGCCACCATCGCCGAAACCGCCGCTGCCGCAGCCGAACACACCCAGCTGCCCGCCGAGGTTACCGACCACCTCGACCACCACCGGCGCGTCGTCACTGACCTACGGCGGGCCCACCGGCACGACCGCGGCCGCACCGCTGACAACCGCCACCGCGCAGCAAAGCAGACCGCCGATCGCGCCCTGGCCGACATCCTCGCTGTGGCTGGCCGCCACGGCGGCGACCCCTGCCCGCCGGACCGCTGGCGGTGCCCTACGCCCACGCGGTCACCACGGCCCACTCCCGCAACCGGGAGGACCTCGACCAACTCATCACCGACACCCACACCGCCGCCAAGGCCCGCGACCGCGCCGTCGTGGTCGTCTCCCCCACACCCGAGCCGCCATACACAGAGCGGGGATGGATGGTCGTCCCCTACAACCCCAAACGGCTCACCACCACCCCGATGCCCCGCGACGCAGTCCTCATCATCGACAACGCCGCAGCCGCGCGCCCCACCGACCTGGCCCGCATCGCCCAGCACGCCGCCGCCCATCACGCCCGGCTGCTGCTCGTTGACGACGACCAACCCGGCCCCTCGCGTCGGCTCCTCGACGGACTCAACCTCCCCTGGGCTGCTCACCACCACGACATCGACCCCGCCGCCCGCGCCGCAGCACTCACCATCGCCGACCCCGAACTAGCCGCCGACATCGACCGCCACCGTGCCACCCACCAACGCGGCTGGCACCAACTCACCCGCATCCGCGACGTCACCGAGCGTCACCGCGACCGCGGACGAGACCTCGACAACGACTACGGCCTGGACATCTGATCCAAAAACCACCGCTTCCTAGAACCGTTCGTTGTCGGGACGGGCTCGCTACGCTCGTCCGTGTGGCCACCAGCTCGCCGGACTCGTCAGGCAGCGACGAAGCTGACGACGACCTCGACGCCGCCTATGCAGCGGCAGTGATAGACAACCCCGCCTACCCGTATGACTCCGAAGAAGAGCAGCAGGTCGCCCGAGCGGTACGGAACGCCCGCGCGATCCTCCCGCGCGGGGGTGTCAGAAGAAGAGATCACCATCGTTGACACGCCCTAGCCGACGACAGCCCTCACAGCGACTTCGACGTCGAGCCGGAGCGCCTCCCGCTGATCGCCCGCACCCCCGGAGCTGTGACCTACCTACTGGACACCAACGTGGTGTCCGCTTTGCGCAGAGCCTCAATTCCTGTCGTGCCGTCGCGGAAGGCAGCTCCCAGGACTGGGTGGCGTGGCACGGGGACCTGCCTTTGCCGCTTGTCGCGAAGATGTACGCCGAAGGTGGACCTGAGATGAGCAACAGATCAATCACACTGACCTACGAACAGCTCTGCGCGTGGGCAGGTCGTGACTTATCTAGTGACGAGATTGACCAGCTCCACTCGGCCATTCCCTTTTCGTCGATACCAGAAGCCATTTCAACGATCTCCGACAATCTGGATTGCGGAGGATCGGTATGACAACTCACACGCCTCGCCGAACCATCCGGATGTCCGATGAGGATGGAACGCCGGTCACGCCAAGGCGCGACAGCGGGGCTGTCACTCCCTGGGAAGACGAGTCGTGCGAGTCCGACGTTAGTCGTCGCGCAGAGCCTCAATTCCTGTCGTGCCGTCGCGGAAGGCAGCTCCCAGGACTGGGTGGCGTGGCGGGGGGACCTGCCTTTGCCGCCGCCGCCCCGCCTGTCCTCGCCTGACCGAGCGCAGCTCGGCAATGGGTTGGCCGTCATCTCCAATCACCAGAAGGCATTCTCCTTGCCCGACGCGGGCCAGCGCTCCGTCCAGGTCATCACGGACCTCCTGCACATTCAACGACGCCATAGGCAGGCGATGTTAACCGCGTGGGAAACCGCCGAACCAGCGCGGTGGGTGCAGCGGGCTATGGATGTGTCCCTGAAACGACTATTTTAGAAGCACTCGAAGCGTGGTGATCACCGATTGCGGCTGAGCAGCTCGCGCAGTCGCTTGGCTCCGCGGTCGGACACCGATTGCGACGACAAGGCATACGCAGCGGCCTGATCGGGAGTCAGTCGACCGCCGCTGATGTGATCGCTTAGAAACCGCCGCACTTGCGCCTTTTCATCTGCCCCTGTCCAGCCGTTACGACCGCCGTAGAAAATGACGGAATCAAGGTCTTTGCGGACATCATCGTCGACTTGGGGACGTAGTGACCTGCCCGGTCAGCAGGTTGATCGCGGCCGCGCCAGCAGCCCATTCGGCTAAGGGCGTGGAGCCCTCGACGACAGCAAGCGAATAGCCCCGAGCCAAGCCCATCGCGAAGTGCAACGACCGTTCGTCTGGCACGAACGCCAGAACCGGACCGCGATCGGGTCGGCTACGGCTCTGGGGTGTGGCGTGACCCCCCGCTCGGACGATCTCGTCGAGGTCGGCATAACCAAAGGTCGCCGCGTTTTGCGCGTTGCTCACCAGCAGCGGCGCTAGCTCCTCCTCGCGACTGCGTTCCCAAATCCAGTCGGCGGCCAGGGCGACGGCTTCCTCCCACGGCCGATCTTCGACGTCATCGGGGACCCACGCTGCGGCCCGCAGGTGAGTGGAGGGATGCAAATCCTCGGCGGCCATCACGCGATTCCTGACTGAGAACTGAGTTTGGCCAGGTAGCGGTAGGCCGTCGCCCGGCTCACCCCGAACGCTTGGGCAAGTTCGTGTACGGGTTCGCCCGTCCCGGCGAGGCGGCGCAGCTGTTCTTGTCGTTCGGGGGTCAATTTGGCCGGCTTGGTAGCCGGCAGTTGGCGGGCTCGCCGGGAGTCGCGCGAGGCAGCGCGACGCTCACGGCCGAGTTCGAGTTCAAGCTCGGCCAGCGTCGCCATGATGGTGGCCACCGCACGGCCTGTTGGTGTGCCGGTGTCCACACCTTCACGTAAGGCGCGTAACAGAATTCGGCGCTCACTCAGATCCGCGATGGTGCGGGTTACTTCCGCGACGGATCGGCCCAGTCGATCGATGGCGGTGACCACCACAGTGTCGCCCTCGCGGGCGTAATGCAGCAGGGCCGCCAGGCCCGGCCGAACGGTGTTCACCGCACCCGACAGCTTGTCGGTAAAGATTTGGCCGGATTCGACGCCCTGGGCGGTAAGCGCGGCGAGCTGTGCATCGAGGTCCTGGCCCAAGGTGCTGACCCGCGCGTATCCGAGAATCGCTGTCACACCGCTACCGTCTCATTGTCCTCTGACATCGAGGATCTGAGACACGCCGTGCATCGAGACAAGAAATGAGACACCGCGACCTGGCGCGATGTGACCACAACGCGCGGGCCATGTGGGGCCGTCTCACTTCTTTAGAAATGGGACACGCAACGTGATGCGCGGCGTGGGACGTGAAGGGCTCAGGCTCGCTGATCAGTAGGGCGAGAATGGCAACGAATTCTTCGTCATGGGTGTGCTTCGGCTGGGTTCTGAAGGTAGGGCTGGTTGTTGTCGTTAATGGGTCGCTGGGGCCACCAGCTGGCTTCGCCCGTAGGAGTGTGGCGATGGCGGGCACGGTGAGGGTGCGTACGACGAAGGTGTCGAGGTAGCAGTCCGGGCGCCGATGATGAGGCCGGCTTGGATCATGATGGCGACGGAGCCGACCATGAGGCCGAACATGCTGGCGGCGAAGATTAGACCTGCTGAGGTGATGACGGCGCCGTCGTGTGTTGGCGACGGTGCGCAGGACGCCGACACGGATGTTTCGGCCGGATTCTTCCGCGCAGGCGTGAGACGAAGCAGCATGTTGTAGTCGGCGCCGACGGCGGCGAGAATGATGAACGCCAATAGCGGTACGGGCCAGGCGATTTCCCTGGCCGAATCCCCATTGGAAGACCAGGACGCCGATGCCGAGGGAGGCCAGGTAATGCTGAGCAGGACTGTGCCCTGGCAGGTAGAGCGGTGCCAGGAGCGCGCGCAGCAGCAGGGACCAGGATGAGTCCGACGATGAGGGTGGTGGCGATGGCCAACTGTGCGAAGTCTGCCCAGAGGAATCGTTGGATGTCGGAGTTGACGGCGGGGGAAGCCGGCGACGGAGACGGTGGCTTCTGCCAGTGAGGTGTTGGGTCGTGCGGTGCTGGCGGTGGTGGGTGATCTGGTTGGCGAGGTCCATGGCTTCGACGCTGTAGGGGTCGTAGCTGGTTTCCTTGATCATGAAGCGCGCGGTCTTGCCGTCGGGTGAGAGGAAACTGTTTGGCGACGTCGGTGAATTGCCTGTTCTCGAAGGCGTTGGTGGGCAGGTAGAACCCGCTCGATGAGTCGGAGTCCTTGGCTGCGCGTGCAGAGATTTTGCAGTTGGGTCGCGATTTGGCTCATGCCGGAGAGCATTTCGATGTTGCTGTCGGCGAGGGTGCGCACACCGGTCGCGAGCGCCTGGGCGCCGGAGGCGAGCGGGCTGATTCCGTCCTGGAGGCGGCGAAGGTTGGCGGCCAGGTCGTCGGGGTTGCCGAGGGCGCTGAACGCTTTGTCCAGGGTGGCGACCGCGTTTTGGACGTTGGTGAGGGTGCTGGTGACGGTGGCATTGGTGGCGGGGTTGTAGCGGTCGCCGAGGGCGGCGATCTGGTCGAAGAATCCGCCGTCACGCAGGGTGGTCAGGATTCGTACTTGGTCGCGGATCTGGGCGCATTGGTGGTGTGGTCGCACAC